>JBKECG010000338.1:0-3954 GCA_047974395.1 Pikeienuella sp.
AAAAAGCGGCGCGGCGACGAAGATGCAGGCGCAGGCGAAGACGGTCAGCGCCATCCGCCAGCTCCATTCCCCCGCGATCCAGTCGGCGATGGGAAAGGCGATGGTGGAGGCCAGCCCCGCGACCAGCGAGACCACAGTGATCGGCCCGCGCGCGCGGGCGCCCTTCGCCCGGGTGAGAAAGGCGAAACAGGCCTCGTAGAGACAGAAGGCGGAGGCGGCGCCGATCAGCGCCCAGAGCGTGAAAAACGCCAGCCTCCCCTCGGCGAAGGACAGCGCCAGCAGCGCCCCGCCGCCCGCGAGCGCGGCGACGGGCAGCATCACCTCGCCCAGCCCCTTGTCCACGATCCGCCCGGCATGGGGCGCCGCCAGCGCCGAAACGCCGAGCGCCATCGTGAAGGCCAGCGCGATCTCGTCGCGGCCCCAGCCGAAGCTCGCCTCGAAACGCAGCAGCAGGATGGGAAAGGTGTAGAAGAGCGCCGCCCAGACGATGGTCTCCGCCAGCGCGAGCGCGGCGACGGGCAGACGCTCTTCCCTTGTCATCGGCGGCGCGTCCGCGCGCCGGCCGGATGCGGCCTACTTCCCGACCGCGTCAACGGATTTCTGAAGGATCGCCTCGGCTTCGGCCTTGTCGCCCCAGCCGATCACCTTCACCCATTTGCCGGCTTCGAGATCCTTGTAATGCTCGAAGAAATGCTTGATCCGCTCGCGGGTCTTCGGGGCGATATCCTCCAGATCCTTGATATGGGCCTGAAACGGGTCGGTCTTCTCATGCGGGACGGCGATGAGCTTGTCGTCCATGCCGCCGTCATCCTCCATCTTCAGGACGCCGACCGGCCGGCAGCGGATCACGACGCCGGGCTGGAGCGAGAAATCGCAAAGCACCAGCACGTCGGTCGGGTCGCCGTCGTCATGCAGCGTGTTGGGGACGAAGCCGTAATTGCACGGATAGAACATCGGCGTGTTGACGATGCGGTCGACGAAGACGGCGCCCGAATCCTTGTCCAGCTCGTATTTCACCGGCTGGCCGCCATTGGCGCCGCCGCTGATCTCGATCACCACGTTGATATCGGACGGCGGGTTCTTGCCGGCCGGAATCGCGTCGATATTCATCATCGCACTCCTTGGGAATTTCGCGCCGGCTTTAGCACCCGCGCGCGCGGCGCGAAAGCCTGTCCGGCGCGCCGATTTCCATCACGGTTTCGCCGCGCCCCGCGTTTCCGCCCTGATGTTCAGGAAATTTGCGGCGAAGATGATCGCGGCGCCGAGAAAGACCAGCGGCGCCAGCGGCTCGTCATAGAACAGCATTCCGATCACGGCGACGATGGGCAGCCGGGCGAAGTCGAGCGGAAACACCACCGTCGCCGGCGCGAAGCCGAGCGCGGAGGTGATGCAGAAATGCGCCGCCAGCCCGCCAAGCCCGACCGCCGCCACCCAGGGCAGCTCGGCCTGCGTCGGCAGCGCGATGTCGAGATCGTAACCCGCGCAGATCAACCCGAAGCAGAGTTGCATCACCGTCAGCCAGAACATGATCGAGATGGTGGATTCCGTCCGCGTCAGGATCTTGGTGGAGATCGAACTGATCGAAAAGCCGACCGCCGAGAGCAGCGCCGCGATCATGCCGGCGCTGAACCCCGATACGTCGGGCCGGGCGACCAGGAGGATGCCGACGAAGCCGATGGCGGCGGCGGTGATCCTGGTGCGGGTCAGCCTCTCGTTCAGGAAAAAGGGCGCGGCCAGCGCGACCCAGAGCGGCACCGAGAATTCAAAGGCGAAAAGCTGGCTGAAGGGAATCAGCGCCACCGCGTAGAACCAGAGATTCTGCCCGGCGAAATGTCCGAGATTGCGAAAGGCGTGCAGCCCCAGCCGCCGCGCCCGGATCCGCCCGGTCAGCCCGCGGGCGAAGGCGATGGCGACCACGATCACGACGCCGATGACGGAGCGGTAGGTCATGATCTCGAACGTGTCGAGCTTGCTGGCCAGTTCGCGCCCGGCGACCGCCATGAGCGTGAATGAGAGCGTCGCGCCCATCATGTAGGCGAGCGCCATGAGCGGCCGCGATTGCGCGTCGTTCAACTTCCTTCCTCCCCCAAGGGTGTTCGCGGCGATGACTACCCGAAAGCGCGGCGCGATGACCAGTCCGCGCCGGGCGATTTCCCGGCCCGGCCTCCACCGCCCGGCGCCGGCCGCGAATTTCGCGCATGGGGCGAGCCGGGGCGGTCGCGGCGCTTGACCGGCGGGGCGGGGGTTCTTAGCGTTCAGAGTCAAGGCGCGCGGCGAACGCGCCATGCCCCCGGAAGGAAACCCGATGCCGATGACCCTCGACGAAGCCGCCGATCATCTGGTTCGCAGCGATCCGCGTTTCGCGCTCTCGACGGCGGTGATCCGGGGGGAGGCGCTGCCGGTCTTCGCCAACGCGCCGATGGATATTCCGGCGCTCGTGGCCCATGGCGCGGCGGTCCGCGCGCCGGGCGAGGAGTTCATCATCTACGAGGATGAGCGCGTCTCCTATGAGGAATGGCGGGCGGAGGTCGGGCGCCTTGCGGCCGGGCTGGTCGCGCGCGGGGTTCGGCCGGGCGAGCGGGTCGCCATCGCCATGCGCAATTACCCCGAATATCTGACGCTGATCGCCGGAATCGCCGCCGCCGGCGCGGTGTCCGTGCTGATCAACGCATGGTGGACCACGGAGGAGCTGGAATACGGGTTTTCCGATTCCGGCGCCAAGCTGGTCTTCGCCGACGGCCCGCGCGCCGAGCGCATCCGCCCCTTCGCCGCGAAACACGGGCTGGAGCTGGTCGCGGTGCGCGACGCCGAGCCGGAGGGGGGGCTCGCTTACGCCGACCTTCTGGCGGACGAACCTCTTTCCTCGCCCCCCGCGATCCGCCCGGAGGATGATTTCACCATCGTCTACACTTCGGGTTCGACCGGCTTCCCGAAAGGCGTCGCGCTTGGCCATCGCGGGGCGACGCAGGCGGTCTGGTCATGGCTGATGTCCGTCGTCATCGCCCCGATGCTGGCCCCGCCGCCGCCGGGGACGCCGCCGCGAAAGGAGGTCTCGCTCTGCGCGACGCCGCTTTTCCACGTCACAGCGACGCATCCGCTGTTCCTCCTGTCCATCGGCGTCGGCGGCAAGATGGTGCTGATGCGCAAATGGAGCGGCGAGGCGGCTGTCGAACTGATCGAGCGCGAGGGGGTGACCCGCTTCCTCGGCGTGCCGACCATGACCGCCGATATCGCCCTGGCGGCGAAGAGGATGGGGCGGGTCCTGCCGACGCTCTCCAATCTCGGGGCCGGGGGCGCCAAACGGCCCGGCGCCCAGGTGGCGATGCAGGCGGAGGTCTTCCCCGCCGCCGCGATCACCTCCGGCTACGGGATGACGGAGACCAACGCGCTCGGCACCGGCATCGGCGGGCCGGATTACGCGGCCCGGCCCGAATCCGCCGGCCGGCTCTATCCCGGCATCCAGAAGATCAGGATCGCCGACGGTCAGGGGCGGGCGCTGCCGCCGAACACGCTCGGCGAGATCTGCCTGAAGAGCGCGACGCTGATGCGCGGCTATCTCAACAAGCCCGAGGCGACGGCCGAGGCGATCCGCGACGGCTGGCTGCATACCGGCGATCTCGGCATGCTGGACGAGCAGGGCTATCTCTTCATCCTCGACCGCATGAAGAACATCATCATCCGGGGCGGAGAGAACATCTCCGGGCTGGAGATCGAGGGCGTTCTGCACAAACACCCGAAAATCATTGAGGCGGCTGCATTTTCCGTGCCTCATGAGCGGCTGGGCGAGGTGGTGGGCGCCGCGCTCTATGTCTCCGGCCCGGTGAGCGCGGAGGAGCTTTCCGAATTCATCGGCCCGCAGCTGGCGAAATTCAAGAATCCCGAACGCTACTGGATGAAGCAGGAGCCGCTGATCCGCGCCGCCCCCGCCAAGAGCGACCGCCGCGAGATCCGCGC
>JBKECG010000359.1:0-4198 GCA_047974395.1 Pikeienuella sp.
GATAATGCGCCACAACCCGCCCCCGACAAACCGGGCGTCGACATTTGATGCGGCTCAGTTTGTCTTGACAATGTCTGGCATTTTGATAGGGTGCGTTCAGGAGATAATGCCATGACCGCACGCACCATCCGCACCGAAAAGCTCGATCTTCGCCTGACGGCGGAGGCCAAGCATACTCTTGCCGCCGCCGCCCAGGCGCAGCGGCGCACGCTGAGCGATTTCGTTCTCGAAAGCGCGCTTGGCCGGGCCGAGGAGGCCCTTGCCGACCGCCGCGTGTTCCAGCTTCCGCCCGAACAGTGGGAAGCGTTTGTTGCCGTGCTGGACGCGCCGCCGCGCGATCTGCCGCGCCTGCGCAAGCTGCTGAACGAGCCGGGCGTCTTTTCGGACGATAATCGTTCGTGACGGGCCTTCGCATCGAGAAATTGCATCGTCGCCATGCCGTCGAAACATTCGACTGCGGCGAGGACGCGCTGAATCGGTTTCTGGTCCGCTTCGCTCTCCCAAACCAGATGGCAAACGCATCGCAGACCTATGTGGGTGTTGCGGACGATGACGCAATCGTGGGTTTCTATACGCTCGTTGTCGGCGAAGTCCGCCACGAGGAAGCGCCCGAGCGGCTGACCAAGGGACTGGCCCGCCACCCCGTGCCGGTCATGCTGCTGACCCGACTCGGCGTCAGCGAGACATGGCAGGGCAAGAGGATCGGCGCGGGGCTGTTGCGCGATGCCGTTCTGCGCACCTTGCAAGTTGCCGATATTGCTGGTGTCCGCGCGCTTGTCGTTCACGCCAAAAACGATGCGGCAAGGACGTTCTATGAGCGGTTCGACTTCCAGCCATCCCCTACCGATCCGCTGCATTTGTTCGCGCTCATCAAGGATTTGAAGAACCTGTAGACAGGAAGGTTGTTGCCATGACTCGCGTTGCCCTTTACGCTCGCTATTCCTCCGAGAACCAGCGCGACGCCTCAATCGAGGATCAGTTGCGCCAGTGCCGCGAGCGGGCGGAGCGCGAGGGCTGGACCGTGGTGGAAACCTATTCTGACCGGGCCATTTCGGGATCATCCATGATCCGCACAGGTATTCAGAACCTTCTGGCTGATGCGCAGATGGGGCGCTTCGACGTTGTGCTATCCGAAGCGCTCGACCGCATCAGCCGCGATCAGGAGGACGTGGCTGCCGTATTCAAGCGCCTGCGCTTTGCGGGCATCCCCATCGTCACCCTGTCCGAAGGCGAGATCAACGAGCTTCATGTCGGCTTGAAAGGCACCATGAACGCGCTGTTTATCAAGGACCTCGCCATCAAGACCCATCGCGGCCAGCGCGGACGGGTGGAAGCTGGCAAGGCGGGCAGCGGACGAGCCGCCTATGGCTATCGTGTCATTCACCAGCTTGACGCCAATGGTGAGCCGATCCGGGGCGAGCGCGCGATTGTCGAGGAACAGGCCGAGATCGCGCGCCGTATCTTCCGAGAATACGCTTCCGGCAGAATCCCGAAGGAGATCGCGTTCCAACTGAACCGCGAGGGCGTTCCCGGGCTTCGCAACCGCCGTGGATCGACGCCACCATCCGGGGCAACCCCACCGCAGGCACCGGCATCCTCAACAATGAACTCTATGCCGGCGTTCTGGTCTGGAATCGGCAGCGGTTCATCAAGAACCCCGAGACGGGAACCCGAGTGTCGCGCGTGAACCCGGAAAGCGAATGGATCAGGACCGAGGTTCCGCATCTACGGATTGTCAATGTTGAACTTTGGCAGGCGGTGCGCGAGCGCCAGCGTGGTATCTCCGCCCTCTATGGCCCCAACCTCGCCAACACCCGCGAGGGCCGTGCCAGGCAGCTGCATCTGACCAACCGGCCCGTCATCCTTCTGTCCGGCCTGCTGACCTGTGGCTGTTGCGGCGGCAGGATCAGCATGGTGATGACCAACCACTATGCCTGCCGTAACCATTTGCGCAAAGGCATTTGCGACAATGCCCGCACCATTCGCCGCGACGAGATCGAGGCGCGTGTGCTGGCAGGCCTGAAAGAGAAGCTGGTGTCATCCGAGGCGGTCGCGGAGGCCGTGCGCGCCTATGCAAAGGAAACCAACCGACTGAACCGAGACCGCCGCGCGCAGGCGCAGACGGAGCAGAAGGCGCTTGAGAAGATCGAGCGTGCCATTGCCGGAATCATGGCAGCTATTGAAGACGGTATGTATCAGCCGTCGATGAAGGCGCGCATGGCCGAGCTTGAGCGCGACAAGGCGGAAATCATCGCCCGTATGGCGCAAGTCCCCGCCGATGTGCCGGACGTGCATCCCAACATCGCCAGTGTCTATCGCAGGAACGTTGAGCGGTTCACCGAAGCGCTCAACGACCCAGATGGCGGCCGGGAGGCGGCGGAGGCGCTACGCTCGCTCATCGGGGAAATCGTGCTGACGCCAGGCCCGAAGCGCGGCGAGGTTCATGCCGAACTACGCGGCGAACTCATGGGTATCCTTGCCTTCGCCACTGACCAGAAGCCGAAGCAGAACATTCGTTTTATGCCGCCAGTGGCATCTTGTGGGTGATCAGCACCAGATCGGGCGGCGGCGCGGCGTCATAGAGCGGAGCGCCGCCCACGGGATCGGCGTAGATCACCCCGGCGGGCGTCTCCATCACGAAGGAGGCGTGGGAGATCGGCGTGATCACCCATTCGCCGCGCGCGCTGGCGATCCGGTCTCCGGCGGCGCGGGCGGCGAAGGGCAGGACGGCGACCCCTGCGGCGGCGGCGAACTGACGGCGGGTAAGCTGCATGCGAACCTCCTCATCAGACTGACGGCGACAAGGGTCGCGCAGGCCGGGCCGGGAGGCAAGCCCGAAGCCGCCGATGTGCGCTGGATCACATCGCGGAGCCCTTCGGGGCGAACCCCCCTCGACAGGGAGAGTCGCGTGCGCAACTATAGGGGACAGGCGCAAAAGTCCTCTGTCGCGCCGAATGTGGGTGGGTGTGTAACTTGTTGAATTTGTGGGGTGTTTGATTTGTTTATCTGTTGAGGGCGGTGGTGCTCGCAGCGGCTTTGTTCATGCCGCCGATGGCGGCGAGCGCGGTTGTGATCACGCCGCCCGGCGTTGAGAAAATCATTGGCGCCGGCGGTGTCGACAGCCCCGATTTTCGGGATTGTCTTCGCCGCCGGGGTCGTCAGAGCGCCAGCGCGGTCGTCTCCTTGATCTCCTCCATGACGAAGCTCGCCGAGACATCGGTCATCGGAACGCGCCGGATCAGGCGCTGATAGAGCGCGTCGTAATCGGCGATATCGCCGACGCGGGCGCGGATCAGGTAATCCAGCTCTCCGGTCATGCGATAGGCGCCGATGATCTCCTCCATGTCGCGGGTCGCGCGGGCGAATCGCTCCAGCCAGTCGGGTTCATGGGCGCTGGTCCTGACGGCGATGAAGACCTGAAGCCTACGCCCGACCGTCTCCGGCGCGAGAAGCGCGACGCGGGCGCGGATCACGCCTTCCTCCTCCAGCCGCTTCACCCGGCGCCAGACCGCGTTGCGCGACAGGCCGACGCGGGCGCCCAGTTCCTCCAGCGGCAGGGCGCAGTCGCGCTGCATCTGCCGCAGGATCTTTCTGTCTATGTCATCTATTTCCACCATATGGAGGATTTTGCGGGATAATGTCCCGTAATCAAGCGAAACCGGCCCATATTCGGGAAGAATGCGCGGATCATCTCCGGCAGATTGCACGCAATTCAACAGAGGAGCCCGACATGAACCGCATCGCGACTCTCTTCACCGCCCATCCGGCCTCGGTCGATGAGACCTATGGCCAGCATTTCCTGTTCGCCATCCGGTTTTCCGGCCTTCTGTTCGCGGCGGCGGGGGCGGCGCTGGTCCATTCCCTGCTGCCCTTCCTGTTCGAGAAGACCGCAAGCAGGATCGTGGCCCGGCTCTATGAGCGGACCCATAATCGCGGCTCCTGAGTCGACCGGCGCGGCGCCGCGCCGCGAATCATCAAGCGAGCGCCGCGAAACGCTCTATTCCGTCAGCCGCGCCTTCAGCGCCGCGGTGCGTTCGCGCACGTAATCCTCGACGGAGGCGGTGAGCGTGTCTATGCCGGTCTCGAAGAAATGGTTAGCGCCAGGACAGGTCTGATTGGTGACGGTGATCCCCTTCTGCGCCTGCAATTTCTCCAACAGCTTCTCGATATCCTCTGGCGGGGCGAGGCGGTCGGACTC
>JBKECG010000398.1:0-2805 GCA_047974395.1 Pikeienuella sp.
GCGTGAGGCTCCACTATGTCGATCTGGGGGAGGGCCCCTCGCGGGTTCTGATCCATGGGGCCAGCGGCACTCTCCGGGACTGGACCTTTTCGCTGACCGAACGGCTCGGCGACCGTTTCCGGGTGATCGCCATCGACCGGCCCGGCCATGGCTATAGCGGCCGGCTGGCCAGGGACGGCGCCGACCCGGAGGCGCAGGCCCGGCTTTTCGCCGCCGCCGCCGCGGCGCTCGGGGCGGGGCGGGTCCTGATCGCCGGGCATTCATGGGGCGGGGCGCTCGCCGTCGCCTGGGCGCTGAACCGACCGGATCAGGTCGCCGGGGCGGCGATCATCGCCGGCGCGACCCAGCCCTGGGGCGGCGATGGCGGGCTGCTCTACCGGCTTGGGGCCGGGCCGCTCTCCCCGGCCGTCGGGGCGCTGGCCCGGCTCTACGCCGGCGACGGGGGCGCCGAGGGCCTGATCGCCGGGATCTTCGCCCCCGATCCGGTTCCGCCCGGCTACGCCGATCATATCGGGGTGGAGCTTGCGCTCCGGCCCGACACGTTCCGCTGGAACGCGGAGGATATCGACCGGCTGAACGGCCATCTCGCCCGGATCAGCCCGCGCTATGGCGAGCTTTCAACCCCGATGGAGATCATCCATGGCGACGCCGACGAGATCGTCGGGCTGGACATCCACTCGATCCCGCTCAGCCGGACCGCGCGCAACGCGCGGCTTACCGTGCTGAAAGGCGTCGGCCACATGCCGCATCACGCGCGCGAGGATGAGGTGATCGCCGCGCTGGACCGGCTCGCCGCCGCCGCTCAGTAACGCCCGAGCACGCTCTTCACGGTCTCCAGCGACACCGCCGCCTGCGCGACGCGGGCGCCGGCGCGTTTGCATTCGGGATCGTTGCGCCGGTAGTCGATGGAGCAGAGGATCGCCTCCACCAGCGCCTCCTTCTGCGCCTCCACATCCTGACGGAAGCGGTTGAAGGCCTCGACGGAGCCGCCCGGCGTCATCATTCGCCCGAAAGCCCCCAGCACGTCGTCGCAGGTCACCCCCTGCCCCCTGAGCGCGTCGCTCAGCGCCGCCGAAGCGGTCGGCGCGCGGCAGAGCTTCCAGAGGATATCCGCCTGCACCACCGGATGCAGGCGGATCAGCGTCCGGTAACGCCCGCGCACCATGGCGTAGCCATGGGCGACATTGGCCGAGGGCCAGAAGGCGTAGCTCTCGACAAAGGCGCGCGGGTCGATCGTGCCGCCAGGGCCGCTCGGCGGCGGCACGTAGCGGGCCGGGCGCGGCGGTTCGACCACGCCGTCGCGCAGGAAGATCATCGCCACGGTCTGATCCGCCATCGCAGTGTCGCCGGGGCCGAGCGGAATGACGGTGACGCTGACGCCCAGCGGCTCTTCGGTGAAGATGAAATAGGCGTCGCGCCCCTTGAAGCTCGACTTCGCCTGCGCCCCCGAAGGCAGCTTGTCGGCGGAGAAGGAAATAGTCTCCCCCTGCCCGCTCAACTCCCCCGAAAGCGACCCGCCGGAGCCGGAAAAACTGAGCCGCATGCCCTCGGCCGCATCCACCCCGTGATAGCCGCCCTGAAGCTCCGCCAGAGCCAGACCCGGGCCGAAAGCGGCCAGGAGACAGAAAAGAGCGGCGAAGAGGCGCTTCTTCATGCTTTGTTCCTTTGTCTCATGCTGGTATAGGGTCTACCTCAGCGGCGCGGCAGGGGGAAGCGCCGGAAGCACGGCTGATGAGAAGAGGGGACATGATGCCCACGGATTGGGACAAGCTCCGCGTTTTCTACGCGGTGGCCGAAGCCGGCAGCCTCACCCATGCGGGCGAGGCGCTGCATCTCAGCCAATCCGCGGTCAGCCGTCAGATCCGGGGGCTGGAGGAAAGCCTGGGCGCGACCCTGTTCCACCGCCATGCGCGCGGGCTGATCCTGACCGAACAGGGGGAGCTGCTGTTCTGCGCCGCGCGGGACATGTCCACGCGGCTCAATCTCGCCGCCGCGCGAATCCGCGACGCCAAGGACCGCGACGGGGGCGAATTACGCGTCGCGACCACGCATGGGCTCGGCTCGCTCTGGCTGGCGCCGCGACTGGGGCGGTTCTTCAATGAACATCCCGACATCTCCATCGACCTGGTGCTGACCGAACAGGTGCTGGACCTGCCGATGCGCGAGGCCGACGTCGCCCTGATCCTGCGCGAGCCGGAACAGGCGGAGCTGGTGCGCCGGCCGCTGACGGAATCGAATATCCGCTTCTACGCCACCCGCGGCTATATAGAGCGTTACGGCGCCCCGCGCTCGGCGGCTGAATTCCGCAATCACCGGCTGATCTCCTACAAGGCCGACCAGAAATCGCCGCTGCCGCCGGCGGTCACCGACTGGCTGGCCCAGACCACGGAGATCGAGCATCGGAGCGATCTCAGCGTGAACAATTATTTCGCGGTGATGCAGGCGGCGGAGACCGGAATCGGCATCGCGCCGCTGCCGGATTACCTTTCCGGGCTCAACCCGGACCTGATTCCCGTCGGCGGAGATCTGGTGAGCCCGACCTTCACCATCTACATCGCCTATGCCGAGGAGCTGCGCCGCTCGCGCCGCGTCCTCGCCTTCCGCGACTTCGTTCTGGCCGAGCTGACATCGCTCCGCGCGGCGCAATGACAGCCTGAATCCGGCCTTCGCGGCTTCGCCAGCGCATAAGATCCGGGCAAAGCCATGCACTGAACGCACGGCCGCCGTGCGCACCTCCCCGCAAATTTTTCCTTGAAGCCCCGCGCTGGCGCGCCTCTCTGTCGGTTAGACGATGCGACAGCGCGA
>JBKECG010000413.1:0-9177 GCA_047974395.1 Pikeienuella sp.
CCGCGCTGACCGAAGGGGTGTTCTTCACACGCGATCTGGTCAACGAGACGGCGAATGTGCAGACCACCGGCGATTTCGCCGCGCGGCTGGCGGCGATGGAGGCGCTCGGCCTCGAAGTCGAGATCCTCGGCGAGGCGGAGATGAAGGAGCTGGGCATGAACGCGCTTCTCGCCGTCGGCCGGGCTTCGGACGATGAATCGAAGCTCGTGGTGATGAAATGGTCCGGCGGCGGCGACGAGGCCCCGCTTTGCGTCGTCGGCAAGGGCGTGGTGTTCGACACTGGCGGCGTCTCCATCAAGCCCGCCGCCGGGATGGAGGACATGACCATGGACATGGGCGGCGCCGGGACGGTGGCCGGGCTGATGCGGACGCTGGCGCTGCGGAAAGCGAAGGCCAATGTCGTCGGCGTGGTCGGCATCGTCGAGAACATGCTCGGCGGCGACGCGCAGCGCCCGGGCGATATCGTCCGCTCGATGAAGGGCGACACGATCGAGGTGATCAACACCGACGCCGAAGGCCGGCTCGTCCTCTGCGACGCGCTCTGGTACGCGCAGGAGCGGTTCAAGCCCGCCGGGGTGATTGATCTGGCGACGCTGACCGGCGCGATCATCATCGCGCTCGGGCATGAGCATGCCGGGGTCTTCTCCAATGACGACGAATTCTGCGACGCCTTCCTCGCCGCCGCCAAGGCGAGCGGCGAAGGGGCCTGGCGGCTGCCGCTCTCGCCCGCCTATGACAAGCTGCTGAAATCGCGTCTCGCCGACATGAAGAATGTCGGCGGCCGCCCGGCCGGCTCGATCACCGCGGCGCAGTTCCTTCTGCGGTTCATCAAGGAGGGCACGCCCTGGATCCATCTGGACATCGCCGGCGCCGCCTCGGTGAAATCCGACACCGAGCTTGCGCCCGCCGGGGCGACGGGCTGGGGGGTCAGGGCGCTGGATCGGCTGGTCGCCGACCGGTACGAGACCTGACGGAAGGGGCGTGGCCGAGCTTCTCTTCTACCACCTGACCCGCCGCCCGCTGGAGGCGGCGGTTCCCGGCCTCCTGGAGAAATGCCTGGAGCGCGGCTGGAAAGTGACGCTCCGCGCCGGCTCGCCCGAGCGCGCGGCGGCGCTGAACCGGCATCTCTGGACATATCGGGAGGACAGTTTTTTGCCTCATGGCGGTCCCGACGATGGCGACCCGGCCCGCCAGCCGGTCTACCTCACCGCCGGCCCGGAGGTTCCGAACGGGGCCGAAGTCCTGATGCTGGACGAAGGCGCCACGGCCGACCCGTCCGAGCTAGCGGGCTTCAACCCCGCCCTGCTGCTCTACGACGCCCATGACGAAGAGGCTCTGGCCGCGGCGCGCGGGCCGTGGACAGCGGTGGTGGCGGCGGGGCTGAAGGCGGTCTACTGGGCGGAGACGGAAGCGGGCGGGTGGACGAAGAAGGCGGAGGCGTAGGGGGGCGATCCTCTCATTCATTGGGGGATGGAAGTGGCGCTGATTGTCGAATTCACGATGATAGCCTCCATGCGCGCCGACCGGGCTCGGCTGGAGCATCCGGTTTTGGAGTGAACGGCCCGATGACTGACGCATCCCCCCGCTTCTGGACCGTGGTTCCCGATTTTGTGATAGCTGATCGGATGCAGGCTATCGGGTTCAAGAAGAAACCACCAACGTTGACCCAGCCGCGATTGATGGAGGCCGTTGATCGCGAGGCGAAATGGCATGACGCCAATACGGTCGAACCGGTGCAGCTTCGATTGCCGCCCGGAGAAGATCCCGGTTGGGCGCTGCGGGTGGAGGAGCCGGATTTCGCGCCGGATTACATCCCGCTTGGCCCCGATTATGTGTCCGCCCGATTGCGCAAGGCCATGGCCGTCGATGACGCCGTCCAATGGTTGTCGGTCGACATGACAGGATCGACCCAGCTTGCGAAAGATCAGGATTATCGCGTTCTCCGCCCCCTCGTGACGGCTCCTGTTCTCGACATTGAAGCGGTGGAAGGCAGGTGGATCGAAGGGATGGCGCCAACGGCGTCATGGTTCGCCGCTGGCGCCAGAAATCCCGTAGGCGGCCTGATGATCCGGCGGGCGTCACGCGCTGGTGCGATGGCGTGGTCCCGGAAGCCGATCTCTTCCTTGAAAGCCACGCGCTCTGGCTGCTCGCCACCGACGCGCTGAAGCAGAGGGTGGAGGCGGCGGGGATCACCGATATGGGCTTCATGGATTATCGCACGCCCGGCGCCTGAAACGCCGGACGCGATGCCGCCCGTGTCCTCTCACTCCCGCGCCACAACCCCCTCCAGGATCTCCATCCCCCGCGCGATCGCCGCATCCGCCTCGGGCGCGTCGTCCAGCCGGAGGAAGAGATCCAGGCGGGGGGCGGTGCGGTCTCCGGGGATGGGGCTGATATCGAGTGTTGCGAAGGTCGGTTTCCCCTCCGATCGCGCCGTCATCGCGACGCCGGGCCGGTCGTCGAAGGCGATCTCCCTCCATTCCACGGTGAGGCCGTCCTTCGAGGAGGATTCGCCCATGGTCGGCATGGGCGCCCGCACGGCGTCGGTGAGATAGTGAATGCTCAGCCTCGCCAGTTCGGAGACTGTCTTCATTTCAAGGTCGAGGACTTCGTAATGGCGGGCGGTGAAGCCCTCCAGCGCGACGCCGTCCAGGCAGAAACCGTCTCCCCGATAGCCGGGGCCGGCCTCGACCACGCGCATTCCGGCGAGGGGCAGGGTTTCCTGCAACATTTCAGGCTTCACGACATATTTGCGGGTGTATTTGTCCGGCGAGACGATCAGGCGGTCGCCCAGAAGCGTCGTGGCGACCCGCGATCCGAACGGATCGCCGGGATCGGCGCTTTTGAAGACGACATAGTCCCATATGCCGACCCGTTCGCTGAACCAGAACTCTCCGCGGGGCGGAGCGTCTTCGGGATAGACGATATCCTCCCGCGTCGCCTGCTCCTGCGCGGTCCGCCCGTCCGATGGCAGGAAGGAGACGCCCTCCCCGTCGATCAGCGATTTCCAGGCGATCTCCGCGCCCGCAGGCGGGGTGACCATGTGATGCCCGGCGCAAATGGCCTCGGCGCCGGCGGCGCCGGCGACAAGGGTGAGGAAAAACGCCGGGGCGAGGGATTTCAGCATCTTGCGAGTCTTCATGCCGGGCGGTTCACGCGAAAAGCCCCTTCACCTCGTCCCTGAGCAGGTTCTTCTGCACCTTGCCCATGGTGTTGCGCGGCAGTTTCGCCGTCACGATCAGCTTTTTCGGCTGCTTGTAGCGGGCGAGTTTCTCGCGGAGCGCGGCGTCGATGGCGCCGAGGTCCGGCGTCTCTCCGGGAAGGGCGACCAGGAAGCCGACCACCGCTTCGCCGAAATCCGGGTGCGGGGCGGCGACCACGGCGCTTTCCAGCACGCCCGGCTGTTCGTCCAGCACCAGTTCGACCTCTTTCGGATAGACGTTGAACCCGCCGGAGATGATCAGGTCCTTGCCGCGGCCGACGATCTGCACATAGCCGCGATCGTCGATCAGGCCGAGATCGCCGGTGATGAAGAACCCGTCCTCGCGGAGTTCCTCCTTCGTCTTTTCGGGCATGCCCCAATAGCCCTTGAAGACATTGGCCCCGCGCACCTCGATCACCCCGACCTCGCCCTCGGGCAGGGCCTCGCCGGTTTCCGGGTCGGTCACCTTCAGCTCCACGCCCGGCAGCGGAAAGCCGACCGTGCCGGCGCGACGCTCGCCCTCATAGGGGTTGGAGGTGTTCATGTTGGTCTCGGTCATGCCGTAGCGTTCGAGAATGCGATGCCCGGTCCGCTCCTCGAAAGCGCGATGCGTCTCCGCCAGCAGCGGCGCGGAGCCGGAGGTGAAGAGCCGCATATGCGTCGTCAGCGCCTTCGTGAAACGCGCATCGTCCAGCAGCCGCGTATAGAAGGTCGGCACGCCCATCATCGAGGTCGCCTGCGGCGTCAGGCGGATGATCTCGTCGAGGTCGAATTTCGGCAGGAAGATCATCGCTCCGCCGGCCAGCGCCATGATGTTTGTGGCGACGAAAAGCCCGGGGGTGTGGACGATCGGCAGCGCGTGCAGCAGCACGTCGCTGGAGGTGAAGCGCCAGGATTCGGTCAGCGCCTCGGCGTTGGAGAGCAGGTTGCGCTGGGTCAGCATCGCGCCCTTGGACCGCCCCGTGGTGCCGGAGGTGTAGAGGAAGGCGGCGAGATCGTCATCGGCCCGCGTCACCGGATCGAACCGGTCGGGCGCGCCGGCGCCGGCCTCGGCGAAATCGCCGGAGCCGTCGGCGTTCAGCGCCATCAGCTTCGCGCCGGCGGCGTCGGCGACCGGGGTCAGCGGCGCGATGGCGGATTTGTCGGCCAGCATCAGCTTCGCGCCGGAATTCTCCAGGAAATAGCTGATCTCGGCCGGGGTGTAGGCCGTGTTCAGCGGCAGACACACCACCCCCGCGGCGACGCAGCCGGCGTAGACCGCCAACGCCTCGGGCGATTTCACCACCTGCGCGGCGAGCCGGTCGCCGGGGGCGAGCCCGGCGGCCTGGATCGCGTGCGCGTAGCGCGCGGCGGTTTTCAGGAATTCGTCATGGCTGACGGTTCTTCCGTCCGGGCGGATGAGGAACGGCGTCGTCTTCCCCTCATGCCGGCCGAAAAGCGCGTCATAAAGCGGATTGGCCATTCTTCGTTCTCCCTGTCTCTCTGGTCTTGGCGCCGGTTTCGGCCAGCGCGCGGACGGCTTTCGATGCTGCGACGGCCCGTCTTGCGGCGAAAGCCTCATGGTTTTCGGCGATTTTTCCGAGATCGTAAAGATAGTTCACCATCGCCCCGCCCGATTGCGCCTGTCCGCGCGGCGACAGATCCGCCCCGGCGTGGATGGCGTGAACGCGGGCGCCGTTCTCCAGATGGAAGCGCGCCACCGGGTCCAGCGGCAGCCCGTTGTCGCGCTTGGCGTTGAGGAGATAATCGGCTGCCAGCCCTTTCAGCGCCTCGCCCTCCGCCGTTTCGCGCTTTTCGGCTTGCAGCCATTTCATCAGGCCGGGGATCGGCGAAAGCGTGACATAGGTCTTCAGCCCGGGCAGGGCGCGGCCCAGATCCTCCGCCACCTGCTTGATCAGGAGATTGCCGAAGGAGACCCCGGCCAGCCCCGCCTGACAGTTGGAGATCGAGTAGAAAACGGCGGTGTCGGCCTCCTGCGCAAGCCCCGGCTCGCGGTCCTCGGCCAGCAGCGCGGCGATGGAGCCGGGAACGCCCTTGGTCAGCGCCACCTCGACGAAGATCAGCGGATCATCCGCCATCGCCGGGTGGAAAAAGGCGAAACAGCGCCGGTCGGCAGGGGCGAGCCGGCGGCGCAGATCGTCCCAGCTCCGGATCTCATGCACCGCCTCATAGGCGATGATCTTCTCCAGCACGCTCGCCGGCGTGTCCCAGTCGATCGGGCGCAGCACCAGGAAGCCGCGATTGAACCAGGAGCCGAAGAGATGCAGGAAATCGAGATCGAGCCGCCCCAGCCCCGGGTCCCGTCCGCCGATCCGGCGCAGATCCTCGCGCATCCGCACCAGCCGCTTGGTCGCGCCGGGGGCGCGGTTCAGCCGGCGGATCAGCTCCTGCCGTTTCGGCTCGGCGGCGTCCATCAGCTCGGCATAGGCGGCTTTCTCCGGCCGCGCGGCGTATGCGGCGGCGGCGCTCTGGAGCCGGTCGGGATCGAGATCCATCTTCTCGGTCAGGTGGGTGAAGAAGCCGAGCTTGGCCTTGTCGTCCAGCCCGGCGTAACGGTCGAGAAGAGCGCGGGCGAGCATGAAGCCACCGGCCTCGCCCCCGTCGGCGGCGAGCGCCTCGGCCAGGGTTTCGACCGCGCGCCCGTCATCGGGCGCGCCGGTGGCGTCGCGTGCGCGTTCGAAGAGCGTGGTCAGAAGATCTGCGAGAAGAGTCACGGCGCCAATCCCATGCTGTTTCCCCCGGGGCGAACCTGAAGTCGCGATTCGTCCCGGGCGCTCGACGGCGGGAGGATCAACGGTGTTGCATCCACTGTCAATGATTTTGTATACAATACTATCATATCTGCATTCAGGATCGGATGATGGACGCCAGGGCCGCCGACAATATCGCCGAAGGGCTGGAGGAGATGATCGCCGCCGGCGCCTTCGCCGAGGGCGCGAGGCTGAACGAGGTGGCGCTGGCGGCGCGTTTCGGCGTCTCGCGCACCCCGGTCAGGGAGGCGTTCGAACGGCTGGCCGCAGCCGGTCTGGTGGAGCGCATGCCGCATCGGGGCGTCTTCGTCCGCTTGCCGGGGCCGGTGGAGCTTCTGGAGATGTTCGAGGTCATGGCCGAGCTGGAGGCGCTTTGCGGCCGGCTCGCGGCACGGCGGATCGCGCCTGAACGTCTGGAGGCGCTGGAGGCCGCCAACGCCGCCTGCGCCGCCGCGATGGGGGCCGATGACGCCGACGGCTATTACCGCGCCAATGAAGGTTTTCATCACATCATCTATCAGGAATCAGGCAACGGTTTTCTGGCCGAGGAGGCCGCGCGGCTGCACCGGCGGCTCAGACCCTATCGGCGGATGCAGCTTCGGCTGAAGGGGCGGCTGGCGCAGTCCATGGCCGAACATCGCGAGGTGCTGGCCGCGCTCGGCGCCGCCGATGAGGACGGCGCGGCGAAGGCGCTGCGCGGCCATGTCGCCGTGCAGGGCGAGAAATTCCATCACCTCGTCGCCCTGCTGCGGGCCGCGCGGCGGGCCTGAACGCCCCGATCCGCCCCGATCCTGACTGTTGGCGCGACTGCGGGCCTGCGGACGGACGTTGCGCCTATTCCCAGTTGCGCGCCGGCGGCTCGAACAGCGATTTCGCGGCGCAGCGCCGGGTCAGGGAGGTCGTCTCCATCCGCTGATAGACGTCATCCGGCTGCTCCGAGCGCGCCTCGATCGGCGTGTTGCGGCCGTAGATCTTCAGGTTGCAGACCGTCACCGCCAGTTCCGGCGAGGGAGTGGCGTGCGAAAGCCGGCAGCGACGCCCGGCCCGCATCGCCGCGCCCGGCGCATTGGCGGGGATGTCTTCAATGGCGCTGTTCGGATCGAAATCCTTTTCACTCCGGCGCCTGCGCTTGTGGCTCTCGCCCTTCTCGTCCCTGAGCGATCTGTAAATATATCCGCCGGTCTCCCAGGTCTCGGTCTCGTAACTGTCCCATGCGTAGATGAAGCCCGTATCCGAGATATCGACGGGAAGCAGGCGCCTGCCGCTCGTCGCCGTGTATTTGGCGCCGTCGCCGCTGAAAAGATGCGTGATCTCGACGATATGGCTGGGTTGTTCCGGCGCCTCCAGCATGATGCTCTCCACATGGCGCGCGACCTGCTCCACCGCCTCGATCTGGTCCGCGGGGCAGGCGAGCGGCGCCGCCGCCAGCCCGGCGGGGGCGATTGCGATGAGAAGCGCGGCGGCCGGTCCCCGCATCGCTCAGAGCAGGGTCTGCAATTGCAGCGCCACCGACATATCGCCCTCGACCTTGATCTTGCCGGTCAGGAAAGCGGTCATCGGGTTCATGTCGCCCTTCAGCAGCTTTTCCAGATTCTTGCGCGAGAGGCGGATGGTGCAATCGGCCTCCATGTCCTCGCGCGTGATCTCTCGGCGGTTGATGACCAGCACGCCATCGTCGCCGCAATCGAATTTCATCACCTTGTCGAATTCCGAAGCGGCGACGCGGTCGCGCATCTCCTGTGGAATGTCGTCGTCGCTGTCGCTCATCCGAACGGATTCTCCTGATGCTTCGGCCCGGGGCCTGATCGCATGGGCGGCGGCCGAGGGAAAGCCCCGCGCCGGAACGTGATCGCGGGGCCGAGCGCCGCCTCTCAGCCCTTCCGCGCCTCCGCCAGCGCCTCCGGCAGCGCGGCCTCGAAAGCGTCGAGATCGGCCGGAAGCCCGGCGCTGACCCGGATGCAGCGGTTCTGCGGCGCCACAAACGGCATGCGGACGAAGACGCCGCGCGCGATCAGCCCGTCCAGCACCGCCTTGGCGAAGGCGCCGTCTCGGCCGCAGTCGATGGCGACGAAATTGGTCGAGGAGGGCAGGGCGGTCAGCCCGTTCGCGACCGCGATCGCGCCGATGCGGGCGCGGGCCTCGGCGGCGCGGGCGCGCACGCTTTCCAGCCATTCGCGATCGCCAAGCGCCGCCAAGGCGCCGGCCTGCGCGACCTTGTTCACGCCGAAATGGTTGCGGATCTTGTCGAAAGCCGTCGCCAGCCCCGGCGCGGCGATGGCGTAGGCGATCCGCGCCCCGGCCATGCCATGCGCCTTGGAGAAGGTGCGAAAGCGGATCACCCGCGGGTCGTCCGGGTCGATCTTCGGTGCGGTCCCTTCGGGGGCGAAGTCGATATAGGCCTCATCCAGGCAGAGAAGCGCCCCCTCGGGCACGGTCTCCACCATCCGTTCGATCGCGCCCGCCTCCCGGAATCCGCCCATCGGGTTGTCGGGATTGGCGAAATAGATCAGCCGCGCGCCCTCGGACCGCGCCAGCGCGATCAGGCTTTCGGGGTCCTCCATGTCATCGACATAGGGCGTCGTCACCAGCCGGCCGCCATAGCCGGCGACATGAAAATTGAAGGTCGGATAGGCGCCGAGCGAGGTCGCCACCGTCACCCCCGGTTCGACCAGCATCCGGTTGAGATAGCCGAGCATGCCGTCGATCCCCTCGCCGATGGCGATATGGGCGGGGTCGATCCCGTGATGGGCGGCGAGCGCATGGCGGAGATCGTGATTCTCCGGGTCGCCATATTTCCAGATCTCCGCCGCCGCCGCGCGCATCGCCTCGATCGCCTTTGGCGAGGGGCCGAAGACGCTTTCATTGGCGCCGATCCGGGCGCGGAACGCGCGGCCGCTGGCGCGCTCCTGCGTCTCGGGGCCGACAAAGGGCACGGTGGAGGGCAGGCTTTCCACCAGAGCGGTGTAGACGGGTCCGGTCATCGGGGTCCTCCATCGGGGCGGAGCCGGCCTTCGGCGCGGGCCCAGGCGGCCATGCGGGCCAGCCCGGCGGGAAGGTCGATTCCGGGGCGCCAGATCGCGGCGGGGGGGGCGAAGGCGGGGCGCGCGGACCAGTCTTTGTGCAGGATCTCCCGCGCCTTGCCGGGCGTCAGCATCGGGGCCGCGCCGGTCAGCAACGCGCCGAGCGACCCGGCCGCGCCGGCCGCGCGCAGCGCCGCCGCCGGCA
>JBKECG010000418.1:0-2329 GCA_047974395.1 Pikeienuella sp.
CCGGCGCCGCTTGCGGCGGAGCGCCCCCGGATCGCGCAAGCCCGGCAGCGATGGCTGAACGAGATGGTGGAAAGGACCTATGTCCCGACCAGCGACCGTTCCCGTCTTCGCGGCGCGGGAACGCGCCCGGAGCGGCGGCGCTCATGAGGGCCGGGAACAGCCCGCATCCCTTCCCGCGCGGTTAGAGCGGTTTCCGATCTGACTGAATCAGTCTGAACGGAAACCAGGACAGGCGGGCCGGTCAAGTTGTTGCGCCCGCGTCAGATCCCCGCCGCCATCCCGTCCGCCGCCGGATCGGCGCCGCCGTCAAGCGCCCCGTCCACGCGCCGGATCGTGTGGACCAGCGGCGATATGTAGCTATGGGCGTGGCGCTTCACCGGATATCCGCGCCCGGTCAGGTCGCGCTCGGCCGAGCGCAGGATGCGGTTGCTCAGTTCGATCACTTCCGAGGTGGCGAGGAATCGCGGCGCGGCGACGGCCTGCTGGGCGTCCATGCCGAAATCGAGCGCGTTCAGGATCGCCTGAAGATTGCCCATGGTGAT
Organism: Pikeienuella sp.; assembly: GCA_047974395.1. GTDB lineage: Bacteria > Pseudomonadota > Alphaproteobacteria > Rhodobacterales > Rhodobacteraceae > Pikeienuella. The sequence continues at coordinate 543 of JBKECG010000418.1, forward strand.
CGTGGTTCCGCCGGGGGCGCCGACCAGGAGGAAAGGCTCCTCTCCCTTGAAGACGATGGTGGGCGAGAGCGCGGAGAAACGCGCCTTGCCCGGCGCGAGCGAGCCCGCGCGGCCGGGGCGCGGATCGAAGACCATCATGCAGTTGTTGTACATGAAGCCCAGCCCCTCGGTCACGACGCCGGAGGAGGAGCCGAGCGAATGGGTCATGCTCACGCAGTTCCCCTCGGCGTCAGCGACGTTGATATGGGTGGTCTCGCGGCTCTCGTAACCGCCGCCGAGACGCGGGACCGGGGCCTTTTCGCCGCGCCTGATGCGCTCGGCGGCGGCGTCGGCATAGGCGTCGGAAAGCAGCTCCTCGCGCGGGATGTCGACAAAGCGCGGGTCGCCCATCCGGGCGTCCTTCTCGGCGGTGGCGATCTTCATCGCCTCGGCCACGGTGGCGATATAGTCGGGCGAGTTGTGGCCCATGGCGGCGAGGTCGAACCGCTCCAGTATCCGCAGCATCAGCGCGATCACCAGCCCGCCGCCCGGCGGCTGGTTGGTGGCGACGCGATAGCCGCGATAATCGAGCCAGAGCGGCGCGGTTTCCTCCGTCCCGCACGCATCGAGATCGGCCATGGAGATCAGCCCGCCATGCGCCGCCATGTCGTCGGCGATCTCGCGGGCGATGGCGCCGGAGTAGAAATCCTCGGCCCCGTTATCGGCGATGCGGCGGAGCGTGCGGGCCATGTCGGGATTGCGCAGGATCTCGCCGATCCCGAGCGGCGCTCCATCCGGCTTGCAATAGATCTTCCGCGTCGCCGGATCGTCGGTCAGGCCGCGGATGCGGGCGATGCGGCCATGCTCCTCGCCGCGGGTCCAGAAATTATAGACGTCGGGGCGGATGGCGAACCCTTCCTCCGCCAGCGTGATCGCCGGCTCCAGCGCCTTCGCGAGAGGGATCGTGCCGAAGCGGGAGAGCGCCTCGTCAAAGGCGCGCAGCGTCATCGGCGTGGTTGCGGACTGATAGCCGATCTCGTTGACCCGGCCCTTCAGGATGAAGCCGAAACCATCGTCGCATTCGCGCTCGATCAGCTTTTCCCACATCTCCGGCCGCACCGCGGCCGGGGCGCGGCCGTGGAAGTCGATCAGCAGATGCGGGCCGCCCTTCAGACGCATGTGCATGGAGCCGAAACCGGCGATGCCGCACATCATCGGATCGACCACCGTCTGCACGAAGGCGGCGGCGATGGCGGCGTCAACGACATTGCCGCCGGCCTTCAGAACATCCAGCCCGGCCTCCGCCGCTTCGGGCTGGGGGGCGGAAACCATCATGCGGGCCATCGGGGACGCTCCTTGTCGCCGGAGAAAGATGCGGGATCGTTCTGGAACTCAGGGCCGGATCGGCCCCATCGCCTCCTCGACGCGCCGGCTCAGCTCATCGACATCGGTCAGGATCAGCCCGCCGCGGCTCCGCTCCAGCACCCCGTCGCGGGCGAGGGCGGAAAGTTCGCGGCTGACCACCTCGCGGCGCGAGGAGATGAGATTGGCCAGATCCTCCTGGATCGGCGGCGGCGAGACGATGCGCTGGCCGGGATGGCCGCTCCGCGGGCGCGACTGGCGCAGAAGCTCGGCGCAGAGCCGCTGGCGGGCGGTGAGAAACGCCTGCTCGGCCAGACGCTCGTTGATCATGCGCACCCGCTCGGTCAGTTTCTCCAGCGTGCGCCGGGCGACGAGGGGCGCGGTGGTCGCCAGCTCCAGAAAGACATCGCCCGGCATCACGCAGACATCGGAATTATAGAGCGCGA
>JBKECG010000421.1:0-1659 GCA_047974395.1 Pikeienuella sp.
GCGCGCTCGGCCAGCCGCGCCGCGCGGTCGACGCCCGCGCGCTGGCGCTGGCGAAGGAGGGGGAGACATGAGCCGGGCGCGCCGCGGAAGCGCGAACCATCAAGCCGGCCTCGCGGCGGAGGCGATGGTCGCAAACCTCTACGAGGCCGAGGGCGCGCTGATCCGCGCGCGCCGCTGGCGTTGCGCTTTCGGCGAGATCGACCTGATCGCCGAAGAGCCGGGAACCCTGATTTTCGTGGAGGTCAAACGCCGCGCCGGACCGGTCGAGGATGACCCCGTGGGTGAAAAACAATGGCGGCGCTTGGAGGCGGCGGCGGAAACGTATATGATAACCTCAGGCAGGGGCGACATTTCGCTGCGCTTCGACCTCGCCCTGGTGGGCGCGGACGGGACGGCGGAAATAATCAGAAACGCCCGTATCAGAGGCTAGAGGCGAGACAATGAGCAGGAATCTTGCGTTCGCGCGCGCCATCGGCGTTGCGCTCTTCGCGGTCACCGGCCTTTCGGGCTGCGTCGCCGCCACCGTCGTCGGGGGCGCCATGGCGACCACCGGCATCTCCGTCGCGCAGGAGCGTTCGACGAGACAGGCGCTGACCGACACGGAGATCCGTCTGACCATCAACAACAAATTCCTCAACGAGGATTACGGGCTGTTCGCCGATCTTTCGACGGAAGTGGTGGAGGGGCGCGTCCTCCTCACCGGCTCCGTCCCCCGGCAGGAGCAGAAGATCCGCGCGGCCGAACTGGTCTGGTCCACGCCAGACGTGACCGAACTGGTGAACGAGGTGGTGGTGCAGGAGGATCCCGGCATCATGGCCTATGGCTCCGATCTCTGGATCACGGCGCAGATCCGGGGCGCGATCCTGGCCGATACGCATATTTCCGGCATCAACTACAATATCGAGACGGATGACGGCGTCGTTCATGTCATCGGCATCGCGCGGAGCGCGCCGGAGCTTGAGCGGGTCCTGAAAATCGCCAGCCGGATTGACGGCGTGAAGGAAGTGGTCAGTCATGTGATGACGAAATATGACGAACGCCGGACCACCCCCGCCGCCGCAGGCTGAGCCGCGCCGCGCGGCGTGATCGAAGGAAAGAGCATGGGTCTGACCGTCGCCGTCCAGATGGACCCGATCGACAGGATCAATATCGACGCGGACAGCACCTTCCGGCTGGCCGAGGAGGCCGGCGCGCGCGGGCATGAGCTGTTCTACTACCATGTGGAGGATCTCGCGCTCGACGAAGGGCGCGTGATCGCCGCCGGCTGGCCCTTGGAGGTGCGCCGCAAGCAGGGCGATCACTTCGCCCTCGGCGCGCGGGAGTTTCGCGATCTGGCGACGGTGGATGTGGTCCTGCTGCGGCAGGACCCGCCCTTCGACATGAGCTATATCACCAACACCCATATACTGGAGCGGATCCACCCGAAGACGCTGGTGGTGAACGATCCGTTCTGGGTGCGGAACTGCCCGGAAAAGCTGCTGGTTCTCGAATTCGCAGACCTGACTCCGCCGACCATGATCGCGCGAAGCATCGAGCATATCCGCGCCTTCCGCGAGCGCCATGGCGACATGATCCTGAAGCCGCTCTACGGCAATGGCGGGGCGGGGGTGTTCAAGCTGGCGGGGGACGATTCCAACCTGAACTCGCTGCATGAACTGT
>JBKECG010000432.1:0-4290 GCA_047974395.1 Pikeienuella sp.
GCCAGCGCGCCGGAAAACATGGTCAAGCTGCCCGAACATGTCGCCTATGGCCTGCCGAACAAGGAAGCGGCGGCGTCGGTGCCGGCCGAGCTTGCGGGCGACCTGCCGACCGCGGCGGCGAATCTGGAGGTGGCGATCCCGCTCGACGGCGATTTCTGGGTCGATCACTCCGAGGAGCTGACGGCGCGCTTCAACGCCTGGCTCGCCCAGTAATCTCGCCCGATCACCCGGCGGGCGCCGGCCCTCGCGCCGGCGCCCCCCTCCGCGGGAGCGCCCATTGAGCGATCAGTTCATTCATTTCGACGCCGTGAGCAAGGATTACGGCGCCGCGCGCGTGGTGGACGGGCTCGATTTCTCCGTCCGGCGCGGCGAATTCGTCAGCCTGCTCGGCCCTTCCGGCTCCGGCAAGACCACGATCCTGATGATGCTGGCCGGGTTCGAACCGGTGAGCGCCGGCGAGATCCTGCTCGACGGGGAGCCGATCACCGCCGCGCCGCCGCACAAGCGCGACATGGGCGTCGTGTTCCAGAGCTACGCGCTGTTTCCGCATCTGAATGTCGGCCGCAACATCGCCTTCCCGCTGGAGATGCGCGGCGTCGCCAGGGCCGAGATCCGCGAGCGGGTGGACCGGGCGCTGGACATGGTGCAGCTCCTGCCGATGAAGGAGCGCCTGCCCGGCCAGCTTTCCGGCGGCCAGCAGCAGCGCGTCGCCCTCGCCCGCGCGCTGGTGTTCGAACCGCGCGTGGTGCTGATGGACGAGCCCCTGGGCGCGCTCGACAAGCAGCTTCGCGAGCAGATGCAGCTCGACATCCGCCGCCTGCATCACGAACTGGGCCTGACCATCGTCTTCGTCACCCATGACCAGCACGAGGCGCTGACCATGTCCGACCGGATCGCGGTTTTCGACCGCGGCCGCATCCAGCAATATGACGTCCCGCGCGAGGTCTATGACCGCCCGTCGAACCGTTTCGTCGCCGAATTCATCGGCGAGACCAATCTTCTGCCCGGAGAGGTCGTCGCGGCGACAGGGGACCGGGCGGAGCTGAAGCTGGAGACCGGCGGCCTCGCCCGCGCCGACGCGCGCGCCGGACTGTCCATCGGCGAAAAGGCGCTGATCTCGCTCCGGCCGGAGCGGCTGGCGCTGCTGCCGGCGGATGAGGCGGCGCCTGAAAACGCGCTCCCGGCGGTGGTGCGCGACACGATCTATCAGGGCGATCATCTCCGGGTGGAGCTTTCCGGGCCGGTCGAGCGTTTCGTCGTCCATCTCGACCGCAAATCGCGCGAATGGGCGGCGGGGGACGAGGTTCTGATCGCCTTCGGCCATGACGACGGCTTCGTGATCCCGGCATGAGCGGGCGGCGCGCGCATCTCTCCGCCGCATTGCTGCTGGCGCCGCTCTGCCTGTTCATCGGCGTCTTCTTCTTCTGGCCGCTGGTGACGATGTTCTCGCAATCGGTCTCCGACCCCGCAGTCGGGCGGGTGTTGCAGGAGACCGCGAAGCTCATCTCCGACTGGGACGGAGAGGAAACGCCGCCGCAGGAAATCCAGGCTGCGTTCATCGCCGATCTCCGCGCCGCCGAAAACAACATGGAAGTCGGCGACATGGTGCGGCGGCTGAATTCCGAACAATCCGGCTTCCGCTCGCTGATGAGCAAGACGCTCCGCGCCGTGCGCAAATCGCCGGATGTCGCGCTGGCCGAGATCGACAAACGCTGGGCGAAGCCCGAATACTGGCGCGCGATCAAGGCGACGGTCTCGCCCGTCACCGACCGGCATCTGCTGGCCGCCGTGGATCTGGAGCGCGACCGGCATGGCGAGATCGTCGCCATGCCCGCCAACGCCGCCGCCAACCGGATCATCATCGAGCGCACGCTCTGGATCTCCGCCTCGGTCACCTTCTGGTGCCTCGCCATCGGCCTGCCCTATGCGCTGATCGCGGCCTCCGTGACCGGCTGGCTGCGCAATCTGATGCTCGGCGCGGTGCTGCTGCCGCTCTGGACCTCATTGCTGGTCAGGACGGCGGCCTGGTTCATCCTGTTGCAGGAACAGGGGCTGATCAATCAGGGCCTGGTGGCGCTTCATCTCAGCGACGGCCCGGTTCCGCTGATCTTCAACCGTTTCGGCGTGGTGCTCGCCATGACCCATGTGCTGCTGCCCTTCATGGTGCTGCCGATCTATTCGGTGCTGGTCACCATTCCGCGCAACCTGATGCCGGCGGCGGCCTCGCTCGGCGCGCCGCCCCTGCGCGCCTTCTGGCGGGTGCTGCTGCCGCTCAGCCTGCGGGGGATCGCCTCGGGCGTCCTGCTCGTGTTCATGACCTCGATCGGCTATTATATCACCCCGGCGCTGATCGGCGGCGAACAGGATCAGATGATCTCCTCGATCATCGCCTTCTACGCGCAGGGCACGGCGAACTGGGGCATGGCGGCGGCGCTCGGCATGGTGCTGCTGGCGCTGACGCTGGCGCTTTACGCGCTCTACAACCGCCTCTCGCGCGAACCCGAAGCGGCGAGGTGAGCGATGCGGGCGATCAGGATCCTCTACGCCTTTCTCGCGATGATCTTCCTGATCGCGCCCCTGCTGGTGATCCTGCCGCTGGCCTTCACCTCCAGCGCCTTTCTCAGCTATCCGATCCCCTCCTGGTCCTTCCGCTGGTTCGAGGAGCTGGCGGTGAGCGAGATGTGGAGCCGGTCCATCATCAACAGCCTGATCATCGCCTCCGGCGCGACGGCGCTGGCGGTGCTGCTCGGCTCGGCGGCGGCGCTGGGGCTGCGCGCGCGGAACCTGCCGTTCAGGAACATGATGCGCACCGCCTTCATGTTGCCGATGGTCGCGCCGGCGGTGGTGCTGGGCGTCGGCATGCAGGTGCTCTTCGTGCGGCTCGGGCTCGCCTCCAGCTATGTCGGGGTGATCGCGGCGCATACGGTGCTGGCGATCCCCTTCGTGGTGATCTCGGTCGGCGGCGCGCTGGCCGGGATCGACCCGCGGGTCGAACGGGCGGGGGCCAGCCTCGGCGCCTCGCCGGCGCGCGTCTTCCTGCGGGTGACGCTGCCGCTCTCGATGTCCGGCGTCCTGTCGGGCGCGGCGCTGGCCTTCGCGATCTCGCTCGACGAGGTGGTGCTGACGCTTTTCGTCGCCGGCCCCAACCAGCGCACGCTGGCGCGGCAGATGTTCTCCAACCTGAGAGAGAATATCGGCCCCGAGATCGCCGCAGCCGCCTTCGTCATCATCGTCGGCACCCTGGTCGTGGCGGGGGCGATGCTGCTCGGCCAGCGGCGCATCGCCCGCCTGCGCGGCGGGCCGCCGGAATGAGCCGCGGGCGCGGTGGCCCCGTATGAGCCAAGCGACAGGGAAAGACGCCTGATATGAAACATCTTTCCGTCGATACCGCGCTCGGCCGCTTCACCATCTCGGCGACGGACAAGGCGATCACCGCGCTGCGCTGGGGCGGGTCCGGCGCGGATGAGACGCCGCTTCTGGCGGAGGCCGCCGCGCAGCTCATCGCCTACGCCGATGGCGCGCTTCAGGAGTTCAACCTGCCCCTCGCGCCCGAAGGGGGGCCGCTCCAGCAGGCGGTGATGATGGCGATGCGCGCGATCCCCTACGGGCTGACCCGAACCTATGGCGATCTCGCCAGGGCGCTCGACGCGCCGGCGCAGGCGGTCGGGCGGGCCTGCGGAGCCAATCCGATCCCGATCATCATTCCCTGCCACCGGATCACCGGAACCGGAAAGCTCGGCGGCTTCTCCGCGCCCGGCGGGGTCGAATCAAAGATCATGCTGCTGCGCCACGAGGGCGCCTATTCGCTGCTGATCTGACCCGGAAGGCGAAAACCAGACAAAATTTTCTTGCCCGCGGATTACGCCTTTCCTATCCTTCCAGCGCCCGTATGGGAGGATTTTTTGATGTTCTTTGATCTGAAGCGGCGATTTCCGCCGCGCCGTGTCTCGCCGTGCGTCATCGCCCTCATCGCGCTCTCCGCCTGCGCGCCCGGCCGGGGCGTGACCGAATTCGCCGCCTATCGCGATTCCTACATGGAGGCCGCCGCCGCCGGCGACAGGGTGCTGGACGAATTCTCCGCCGCCGAACGGGCGCTGCATCAGGTCGCCTATCCGTTCGATCCGGTGCGCGGCGCGTTCGATCCCGCGCTCGCCGCCTATTACGAGGAGGCGGGCGATCCCCCCGCGACCGCCGCCTGGCGGCGCGCGATGGGCGCGGTCACGACCTATAATGACGCGCTCTACGGGCTGGCGAGCGGAGAGGATGCGGCCGCGATCGCCGGGCGGATCG
>JBKECG010000444.1:0-2437 GCA_047974395.1 Pikeienuella sp.
GCAGATCGAGCGGGTCGTCGCCGCGGCGCAGGAAAAGCGGGTCGCGGCGATGTTCAGCCTGATGCATCTCCAGCCCGACTACCGGCGTCGGTTCCCCGCGCAGATGTCGGGCGGGGAGCAGCAGCGCGTGGCGCTGGCGCGGGCGCTGGTCTCCAACCCCGAGTTGCTGCTTCTCGACGAGCCGATGAGCGCGCTCGACGCCAAGCTGAAGAAATCGCTGCAATCGGAACTGAAACGCCTGCACAGGGAGATCGGCGCCACTTTCGTGCTGGTCACTCATGATCTGGAGGAGGCGATGATGCTCGCCGACCGGATCTGCGTCATGGTCGCCGGGCGGATCGAGCAGGTCGGCCCGCCCGAAGCGATCTATCGCAGCCCGGCCAGCCATTTCGTCGCCGGCTTCATCGGCGACACCAATTTCCTGCCGGTGTCGGTCAGCCGCGACGGCGCCGAGGCGGTGATCGCGCCGCTAGCCGGCGACGGCGCCCCGGTCAGGCTGTCGGCGGACCGGCTGGCGCCGCGAGTGACGGAGGGCGAGGCGGAGTTGCTGATCCGCCCCGAGGACGGGATCATCTCCATCGAAAGGCCCGCCCCCGGCGACTGGCATGTCGAAGGCGTCGTCGCCGAGAAATTCACCAAAGGGTCCTCCACCCAGTACCGGCTCGACGTGGCGGAGATGGCGCAGCAATTCGCGCTCGAATGCTCGGGTTTCGACACCGGGCATCTCGCGCTCGGAGCCCATGTGTTCATCCGCTTCGACCCGGCGCATTTCTACGTCGTCGAGCCGGCGCGATGAGCGCGCCCGCCGACAGCCGCCGGAAATGGGAGCTGTGGATCTCCGTCGCGCCCTTCGCGCTGCTGCTGGTCCTGTTCCTGATCGGGCCGCTGGCCCTCACCCCGCTCCTGACCTTTCAGGAGACGGAGTTCTACCGTCTGAAATGGACCTGGTCGCTGGAGACATGGACCGATGTCTTCTCCCGCGCCACCTATGTCTCGGTGCTGAGCCGGACGGTGCTGGTCGCGGCCTTCAGCACCGCGCTCTGCCTGATCATCGCCTATCCGGTGGCCTATGCGCTCACGACGCGGCTCAAACGGGTCTCGATCCAGATCCAGATCCTGATCATCTTCGCCTTTCTCACCGACGCGGTGCTGAAGACCTTCGGCTGGGTGCTGTTCCTCGACACCAACGGCCTCGGCAACTGGCTGCTGGCGCGGCTGGGTTTCGGCGAGGGCGTGATGAACTTCCTCTTCACGCCTTACGCCACGGTTCTCGGCATCATCTACAACCTCACGACCTATCCGATCTTCACCATCTATCTTTCGCTGATGCGGATCGACCCGGATCTGAAGACCGCGGCCTATGACGCCGGCGCGGGCAAGCTGCGCACATTCTGGGAGGTCACGCTGCCGCTGTCGCGGCCGGGGGTGATCGCCGGCGGGGTGCTGGTTTTCGTGCTCGCCCTCGGGACATTCCTCGAATCCAAGGTGCTCGGCGGCGGCACGCGGCCGCTGGCTTCGGAACTGATCCGGCAGACTTTCGAGACACGGGTCAACTGGCCGCTCGGCGCGGCGCTGACCACGGCGCTGGTGGCGATCTCCATCATGGCGCTGCTGGCGCTCGGGTTCCTGATCCGCAGGATGAGCGCGACCCGACCGGCGCGGGAGGACGAGTGATGCAGAAGCTGAAGGACAGGCTGATCGACTGGGGGCTGACCGGGGGAACCCTGGCCCTGATCGTCTTTCTCTACATCCCGATCCTGACGCTTGCGCTCTTTTCCTTCTCGGCCAGCCGGGCGCTGACCTTCCCGCTGGAGGGGGTGACGCTGAACTGGTACGCGCAACTGATGCAGAACGAGAGCTTCTTCCGCGCCTTGCGCGCCTCGCTCATCGTCGCGCTCTGCACAATGGTTCTGGCGACGATCCTCGGCGCCGGCTGCGCGCTGGCCTGGATGCGGCTGAAATTCCCGTTCAAGCGCGCGCTCCAGATCCTCGGCTTCCTGCCGGTTCTCTTTCCGCAGCTTCTGCTGGGGGTGATGATGCTGCTCTGGTTCTCGGTGATGCGCGATTTCATCGAGGTGCAGATGGGAATCCTGACATTGATCATCGGTCATGTGATCTATGTGACGCCCTTCGTCCTGGTCGTCGTGGCGGTGCAGGTCTACGGGTTCGACGAGTTCATCGAGGACGCCGCCCGCGACGCCGGCGCCTCGGAATGGCAGGTGCTGACGCGGATCACCCTGCCGATGCTCAGCCCCGCGATCATCGCCGGAATGATTCTCGCCTTCCTGCTGTCCTGGGGAAATTTCTATCTTTCCTATTCGCTGAACGGATCGGTGCAGACGCTGCCGATCTTCATCTTCAGCGGCATCGCCGTCGGGTCCTCACCGATCTATCCGGCCATCGCCGCGCTGAATTCGCTGGCGGCGCTGGCGCTGGT
>JBKECG010000473.1:0-6480 GCA_047974395.1 Pikeienuella sp.
CGACCGTGCCGCCCTCGCGCACATTCGCCGCCACCGCACCATACCAGCCGGTGCCCAGCACGTCCGAGACCGCCAGCATATGCGGGATCATGTCGGCATCCGGCATTTCCTGCGTCGCGACTAGCGTACCATCGGCCAAAGGCACGCGGGCATAGGGCGCCTGCGCGCCGGTCATGAACTCGCGCTGCTGGCAGGAGGAATGAAAGCCGAATTCGCAATGCGGGCAGGTATTGTCCGACAGGCAGAAGCTGCCGACGATGAACTGGCCGGGTTTGATGGAGCGGACTTCGGATCCGACCTCGACCACGACGCCGCAATATTCATGGCCCATATGCTGGGGCCGATCCTGAGGTTGCAAGCCGCGATAGGGCCAGAGGTCCGAGCCGCAGATGCAGGTCGCCGACAGTTTGATGATCGCGTCGGTGGGTTTGAGGGTCGTCGGGTCCTCGAGGCGCTCATAGCGGATATCGCCGGGGTCGTGCAGAACGGTGGCATCCATTTGAATTTCCTTGCTTTAGAGCGTTTCCCGTTCAGACTGGATCACCAGTCTGAACGGGAAACGCAACAACTTGACCGGCTCGCCTGTCCTGGTTTCCGCCCATCAGCGCCTCCCACTGGCCCTGCGTCACCTCGGTGGCGGCGACCCAGAGGGGCCGGCTGATGGTCACCTCATGCTGTGGACGTTCCATCGCACGACCTTCCGGGTCGCTATCGGGGGATCCCATCAGGAAGCTGCCGGCGGGAACCTGCACGAAGGTCTGACCGAGACTGTTGGTGAAGGTCTCCATATCCTGTGCGCTGGCGCCCGGTGCCCCCAGGACGCCTGCGCCAATCGACAGGGTCAGCGCAGCGGTCATCAGCGTGTGGGCAAGTCCCGTCTTCATGGCGTCACCCTTCCCGGTTTTGTTCATCAAACAAATTAGAGGCTGGGGCGGCCTTGAATAATAAGCTAAATATATATTGGGTCTATCTTGTGAAGGTATAAATGCGGCGCGACGAGATGGGCGATCTGATCGCCTTCCTGGCGGTGGCGGAGGAACGCAGCTTCACCCGCGGCGCGGCTCGGCACCTCGCAAAGCGCGGTCAGCGCGGTGGTGCGGCGGCTGGTCGACACCCTGCGCCCCGCCTTCGACGGGATCGAGGCGCAGCTGGCGTCGCTCGACGACATGCGCTCGCGCCCTTCGGGAACGATCCGGCCGACCGCCAGCCGGCATGCGGCGCGCCATATCGTGCTGCCCGCCGCCAACCGCCTGATGGCCGAGTATCCGAAGGTGCATGTGGAGATCGCAATCGATTCCCGCTTCGTCGATATCGCAAAGGAGGGATATGATGGAGGCGTCCGGCTTGGCGAAAGCATCGACAAGGACATGATCGGGGTGCGGATAGCGCCGGACATGGAGATGGTCGTCGCCGGATCTCCCGACTATTTCCAGAGCCGTCCGAAGCCCGAAACACCTCATGATCTGACGAAGCACAGTTGCATCAACCTGCACCTGCCGACGCTGGGCGGGCTCTATGCGTGGGAATTCGGCAAGGAGGGACGCCCGCTGAACGTGCGGGTCGAGGGGCGGTTCACCTGCAACGATCCCGATCTTATTGTTGACGCCGCGCTGGCCGGAAGCGGGCTGGCCTGCCTGCCATCCGATCACCTTGGCCCGCATGTAAAGGCCGGACGGCTGGTGCGCGTGCTGGAGGAGTGGTGCCCGCCCTTCGCCGGCTATCATCTCTATTATCCCAGCCGCCGGCAGGTCACGTCGGCCTTTCGCCTGCTGGTCGACGCGCTGCGGTGGCGGGATTGAGCCCTCCGGAGAAGCGGGAAGGCGCACCTGATCAGCGACAGGAAAACAGCAATGCGGCTTCGGGCAGGCGCGCGCCCTGCAGCTCGATCTTCGCGGCCTCGCACTCTATCCCCGCCAGATCGTCTGAGGTGAAGCCCGCATAAGAACCTTGCATCAGGCCGCCCAAGCCACGGTCACTGCGTTCTTGTGTCAGATAGGGTTCCCTCATCGTTGTGCGACGGCGCGCAACTCCGGGATCCACCTCCAGGCGCGCCATTCCCGAATTTTCCCCGATCTCGCGAGATGGGCGCCGATCATGGCGCGAAGCACGTGCGAAAACGCGAAAGGCCCCGCGCCGATCCCGGGCGAAGCCTTTCGTTCGCAGGGCAGGCGGGGGCGGGCGCCCCCGTTACATTTTCCGTTCGACCATCATCTTCTTGATCTCGGCGATGGCCTTCGCCGGGTTCAGGCCCTTGGGGCAGGTCTTGGCGCAGTTCATGATCGTGTGGCAGCGATAGAGCCGGAACGGATCTTCGAGGAAGTCGAGCCGCTCGCCCGTCGCCTCGTCGCGGCTGTCGATCAGCCAGCGATAGGCGTGCAGGAGCGCCGCCGGGCCGAGATAGCGGTCGCCGTTCCACCAGTAGCTGGGGCAGGAGGTGGAGCAGGAGGCGCACATGACGCATTCATAGAGCCCGTCGAGCTTCCTGCGGTCCTCGATCGACTGTTTCCATTCCTTCTGCGGCCGGTTGGTCGCCGTCTCCAGCCAGGGCATGATCGAGGCGTGCTGGGCGTAGAAATGGGTCAGGTCGGGAATCAGGTCGCGGACCACCGCCATATGCGGCAGCGGATAGATCTTCACGTCGCCCTTGATCTCGTCGAGGCCGAAAATGCAGGCCAGCGTGTTGCGCCCGTCGATATTCATCGCGCAGGAGCCGCAGATCCCCTCGCGGCAGGAGCGGCGGAAGGACAGGGTCGGGTCGATCTCGTTCTTGATCTTGATCAGCGCGTCCAGAACCATCGGGCCGCATTTGTCCATGTCGAGGAAATAGGTGTCGACACGGGGCAATTCGCCCGATTCCTCGTTCCAGCGATAGATCCTGAAGGCGCGGATATTGGTCGCGCCTTCAGGCTTCGGCCAGGTCCTGCCCTTGGTGATCCGGGAGTTCTTGGGTAGGGCGAATTCAGCCATGACGTCTCACAATCTAGCCCGGTTTCCTGGTGGCAGTTTAAGCATATGGCGACGAATGGCGCCATACGCCCGGCGCGCGGCGGCGGCGCGCCGGGCGCGATCAGTACACGCGCTTCTTCGGCGCGATCTTCTTCAGGTCGATTCCGCCCTCTTCCTCGGTGGTCAGCGGATCGACATGAACCGGGCGGTAGGAGAGCGTCACCGCGCCCGTCGCCTCGTCCACCAGCGCCAGCGAGTGCTTGCGCCAGTTGGCGTCGTCGCGGTCGGGGTAATCCTCATGGGCGTGGGCGCCGCGGCTTTCGTGCCGGGCCTCGGCGGCGAAGACCGTGGCCATCGCGTTCGGGGCGAGGTTCATCAGCTCCAGCGTCTCCATCAGGTCGGTGTTCCAGATCATGGTCTGGTCGGTGACCTTCAGGTCCTTCAACTCGCCATAGACCCCGATCATCGCCTCGCAGCCTTCCTTCAGGGTCTTGGAGGTGCGGAAGACGGCGGCGTCGCGCTGCATGGTGCGCTGCATCTTCAGCCGCAGATCGGCGGTCGGGATCGCGCCATTTGCGTGGCGCGCGGCGTCGAAACGGGCCATGGCGGCATCGACCGACTTATCGTTCAGCGGGCGGTTCGGCTCTTCGCGGTCCACCACCTCGCCGGCCTTGATCGCGGCGGCGCGGCCGAAGACCACGAGGTCGATCAGCGAGTTGGAGCCGAGCCGGTTGGCGCCGTGGACCGAGGCGCAACCGGCCTCGCCGACCGCCATCAGCCCGGGCTGGATCGCGTCGGGATTGTCCGCCGTGGGGCGCAGCGCCTCGCCCAGATAGTTCGTCGGGATGCCGCCCATGTTGTAATGCACGGTCGGCAGGACCGGGATCGGCTCCTTGTTCACATCGACCCCGGCGAAGATGCGGGCGCTTTCCGAGATGCCGGGCAGGCGCTCGTGCAGGGTCTCGGGCGGCAGGTGGTTCAGATAGAGATGAATATGGTCCTTGTCGTCGCCGACGCCGCGACCCTCGCGGATCTCCATGGTCATGCAGCGGCTGACCACGTCGCGGCTGGCGAGGTCCTTGGCCGAGGGGGCGTAACGCTCCATGAACCGCTCGCCTTCGGAGTTCACGAGATAGCCGCCCTCGCCGCGCGCGCCCTCGGTGATCAGGCAGCCGGAGCCGTAGATGCCGGTCGGGTGGAACTGCACGAACTCCATGTCCTCAAGCGGCAGCCCGGCGCGCGAGGCCATGCCGCCGCCGTCGCCGGTGCAGGTATGGGCCGAGGTCGCGGAGAAATAGGCCCGCCCGTAGCCGCCCGTCGCCAGCACCACCATCTTGGCGTTGAAACGGTGGATGGTGCCGTCGTCCAGCTTCCAGGCGACGACGCCCTGGCAGACGCCGTCCTCGGTCATGATCAGGTCGATCGCGAAATACTCGATGTAGAATTCCGCGTTGTTCTTCAGGCTCTGGCCATAGAGCGTGTGCAGGATGGCGTGGCCGGTGCGGTCGGCGGCGGCGCAGGTGCGCTGCACCGGCGGGCCGTCGCCGAAATTCTGCATATGGCCGCCGAAGGGCCGCTGATAGATGCGCCCGTCCTCGGTGCGGGAGAAGGGAACCCCGTAATGCTCCAGCTCATAGACGGCTTTCGGGGCCTCGCGCGCCAGATATTCCATCGCGTCGGTGTCGCCGAGCCAGTCGGAGCCCTTCACCGTGTCGTAGAGATGCCACTGCCAATGGTCGGGGCCCATGTTCCGCAGGCTGGCCGCGATCCCGCCCTGCGCCGCCACCGTATGCGAGCGGGTCGGGAAGACCTTGGTGATGCAGGCGGTGGTGAGCCCCTGTTCGGCCATGCCGAGCGTCGCCCGCAGGCCGGCGCCGCCGGCGCCGACGATGACGACGTCATAGGTGTGGTCGATGAATTCGTAAGCGGCCATGTCAGGCGTTCCTCGATTCGGTCTCTCCCGTCCCCGATGGCGATCCGGGGCGGTTGGTCTGGGTCAGCCCACGAAGGCGATCTTTGCGACGGCGAAAATCCCGGCGAAGGCCAGGGTGGCGCAAAAGAGCGTATTCGCGATCAGGGCGGCGGTGCGCGCCGCGCCGTGGATGTAATCCTCGAACACCACCTGAAGGCCAAGCCGGAGGTGGTTGCAGGCGACGAGGATGAAAAGCCCCGCGATGATGGCGTTGAACGGGTTGGCGTAGGCGGCGCGCACGGCCTCGTAGCCGTCGCCGAGCGCCAGCGCGAAGCGGATGATGAACAGCAGCCCGAGCGGGACAAGGGCGATGGCGGTGATCCGCTGGCTCCACCAGTGATGGGTGCCGTCCTTGGCGGAGCCGAGCCCGGTGGCGCGCGCGCGGTCAGTCAGAAAGCTCATGACGCCCTCATATCGCGATGATGAAAAGAATCAGCGTCAGCGCGCAGGCGCCGATCAGCGCGATCACGCCGGAGCGGTCGACCTCCGCCAGGTCGAAGCCGCGGCCCATGTCCCACCAGAGATGCCGAAGCCCGTTCATCAGGTGATAGAAGAAGCAGAACGCGCTTCCCAGCATCGCCAGCGCGCCGATCCAGCTGGTCAGCAGCCCGTCGACGAAGGCGAAATGCGCCGGCCCCGTCGCCGCGGCCAGGAACCACCAGATCACCAGCACGGTCGAACCGGCCATGGCGCAGCCGGTGGCCCGGTGAAAGATCGACATCTTGGCGCTGAGCGGCAGCCGATAGATGGTGAGATGAGGTGAAAGCGGGCGCTTGCCCTCGGTCGTGCTGGCCATTTCGGCTCCCCCTAGTTCCGGCCCCGGGCGCATGCGTCCGGGCCGCCAGAGATGCGGCTGCGCCGGACGATACATATATTCTTCGGCCGCGCAAAGGCGGCGTGACGACCTATCCGCCTTTCGGCGCGGCGGAATTTGTTTTTCGCCGGGTCCCTCAAAGCGGATGAAAGGCCCAGAAGTCGAGATCGAGCAACACATGCGACCCGTATTTGCCGTCTTCGCCGCGCAGGATCATGTCCCGGTCGCGACCCTTCGTCGCGACAAGACGCAGCCGCAGCGCGCCGATTCCGGGGGCGGGAGTCTCGGCCTTCTCCAGCACTTCGGACCAGGCGTAGACGGTGTCGCCGGCATGGGCGGGGGCGGCGTGGGCGCCGGCGTTGATCGCCGCGATCGGCGCGGCGTTGGAAAGCCCGTTGAACGAGAGCGCGCGCGCGAGGCTGATGATATGGCCGCCATAGATCAGCCGCCGGCCGCCGTCGCGGGCCTCGGTGTTGAAATGCACCTTGGCGGTGTTCTGCCAGAGACGCGTCGCCATCATGTGCTCGGCCTCCTCCAGCGTCGCGCCGTCGACATGGTCGATCTTCTCGCCCACGGCGTAATCGGCCCAGCGATGCGGCGCGCCGGCGGCGACGAAATCATAGCCGGAGAAATCCAGTCCCTCGGGGATGATCAGATCCCGCGCCGCCACAGCCGGGGCGAGCGCGGGGATCACGGGCGCGGGCGCGGGGGCGTCGATCCGGCGCTTGCGGACCATGACCCAGCGCGC
>JBKECG010000010.1:0-3148 GCA_047974395.1 Pikeienuella sp.
CGCGCCAGATGGGCGGCAATATCGGCCGCGGCGTGCTCGACCTCGACCCTCCGGCGGATGGCGAGACGGTGGTGCTGGAGCTTTCCTCCTATCAGACCGATCTGGCGCGCACGCTGGCGCCGGATATCGCGGTCTTTCTCAACCTCTCGCCCGATCATCTCGACCGCCATGGCGGCGTCGGCGGCTATTTCGCCGCCAAGCGCCGGCTTTTCGAACTCGGCGCGCCCGACGCGATGGTGATCGGGGTGGATGACGATCACGGCCGCTTCCTCGCGTCGGCGCTTGCCGACCCCGCCGCCGATGGCGGGCGGCTGACGCCGATCTCCGTCACCGCCAGGCCGAAGGGCGAGGCGCGCTCCGTCTTCATGAACCGCTGGCACCTGACCGAATGGACGCAGGGCAAGCAGGCGGCGTCTTTCGACATGCGCGAGGCGCCGGCGCTTCAGGGCCGCCACAATCATCAGAACGCCTGCGCCGCCTGGGCCGCGGCGCGCGCGCTCGGCCTCGGGCCGAAGGCGATCGCGGCGGCGCTGACCAGCTTTCCCGGTCTGCCGCACCGGATGGAGCGGGTGGGGGAGGCGGGCGGCGTCCTTTTCGTCAACGATTCCAAGGCCACCAACGCTGATGCGGCGGAAAAGGCGCTCTCGACCTATGAGCGCATCCGCTGGATCGCCGGGGGCGTGCCGAAGGCCGGCGGCGTCGCCCCGCTCGCGCCCCTCTTCGGGCGGATCGCCAAGACCTATCTGATCGGCGAGGCGGCCGGGGCCTTCGCCCTGACGCTGGGCGAGGCCCCGCACGAGCTTTGCGGCGATCTGGAGACCGCGCTGGCCCGCGCCGCGGCGGAGGCGGCGCCGGGCGAGGTGGTGCTGCTTTCCCCCGCCTGCGCCAGTTTCGACCAGTTCAAAAGCTATGAGGCCCGCGGCGACGCCTTTCGCGAAGCCGCGCTCAGGATCATCGGAGAACGCGCATGACCGAGCTAGCCTTTCGCGCGCCGCCGGCGGCTTTCGTCGATCCCTCGGTTCTCGGGCGCTGGTGGCGCACGGTGGACCGGCTGTCGCTGCTGGCGCTGATCGTGCTGGTTCTGGTCGGGCTGCTGATCAGCTTCGCCGCCTCGGTGCCGCTGGCGGAGAAGAACGGCCTGCCGCAATTCTATTTCGTCACCCGCCACGCCGTCTTCGCCGTTCTGGCGCTGGGCCTGATGATCACGCTTTCGGTGATGGCCCCGGATCAGGTGCGGCGCAACGGCGTGCGGCTCTTTCTCTTCTCCTTCGTCGCGGTGGCCTTGCTGCCGGTTTTCGGCACCGATTTCGGCAAGGGCGCGGTGCGCTGGTATTCCTTCGGACTTTCGGTGCAGCCTTCGGAATTCCTGAAGCCGGGCCTTGCGATCCTCTCGGGCTGGATGATGGCGGCGGCGCTTCGGCCGATGGGGCCGCCGGGGGTCGTCATGTCCTTCTTCGTGACCCTGGCGGTGATCGCCCTGCTGGCGATCCAGCCGGATTTCGGGCAGGCGCTGCTGGTCGTCGCCTCCTGGGGGGCGATGTATTTCGTCTGGGGCGCGTCGATCTGGCTGATGGTCGGGCTTGTCGGCCTCGGTGTCGGGCTGATCTGGTTCGCCTATACGAATTTCGAATATATCGCGAACCGCATCAACGATTACTGGTCGGCGGAGATCGACCCGACCAGCCAGATCGGCTACGCCACCAACGCGATCCTGAAGGGCGGGCTTTTCGGCGTCGGGGCCGGCGAGGGTTCGGTGAAATGGTCGCTGCCCGATGCGCATACCGATTTCGTGATGGCGGTCGCGGCCGAGGAATACGGGCTGGTGCTCTGTCTCTTCATCATCGGGCTTTACCTTTTCATCGCGCTCCGCGCCCTGCGCCGGCTGACGCGTGAGCGGGATGTCTTCGTCCGGGTCGCCGGGGCCGGGCTGGCGGTGATGTTCGGGCTTCAGGCCTTCATCAATATCGGCGTGACCTTCACGCTGTTGCCGGCCAAGGGCATGACGCTGCCGTTCATCTCCTATGGCGGCTCGTCCATGGTCGCCTCGGGGCTGGCCATGGGGCTTTTGCTGGCGCTGACGCGGGATCGGCCGCAGGACCATGTGACCGACCGGCTGGGCCGCGGCTGATGGCGGCGCCCCTGCTGGTCATCGCCGCCGGCGGCACCGGCGGGCACATGTTTCCCGCTCAGGCGCTGGCGGAGGAGATGCTCTCCCGCGGCTGGCGCGTCGCGCTTTCGACCGATGATCGCGGGTTGCGTTACGCCGGCGGCTTCCCGGAGGCGGTGGAGAAGCGCGCGCTTTCCGCCGCCACTTTCGCCCGCGGCGGGTTGAAGGCGAAGCTGGCCGCGCCGTTTCGCATCCTGAAAGGGATCATGGAGGCCGCGCGCTGGTTCCGCCGCGACCGCCCTGCGGTGGTCGCGGGTTTCGGCGGCTATCCTTCGCTGCCGGCGCTGATCGCCGCCGGGCTGATCGGCGCGCCGCGCCTCATTCATGAACAGAACGGCGTTCTGGGCCGGGTGAACCGGCTTTTCGCGCGCCGGGTGGATGCGCTGGCCTGCGGGGTCTTCCCGCTCTCCAACGCGCCGGGCGGCGCGAGACTGGTCGAGATTGGCAACCCGATCCGCGCCGCGGCGAAGGCGGCGATGGCCGCGCCCTCTGCGCCGCCGGGGGAGGGGGAGATCAATCTTCTCGTCTTCGGCGGCAGTCAGGGCGCCTCCGTTTTCGCCCGTCTCCTGCCGGAGGCGCTGGCGGCGCTGCCCGAACCGCTCCGCGCCCGGCTCCGCGTCACCGCGCAGGCGCGGGAGGGGGAATGCGCCGGCTTGCAGGCCGCGCTGGGCGAGGGCGCCGAAATCGCGCCCTTCTTCGCCGACATGCCGGCGCGGATCGGGGCGGCGCAGCTTGTCATCTGCCGCGCCGGGGCCTCCACCATGGCGGAGCTCGCCGCCATCGGCCGTCCGGCGATCCTCGTCCCGTTCCCGGCGGCGATGGACGATCACCAGACCGCCAACGCCCGACCTCTGGTCGAGGCCGGCGGCGCGATCCTCGCGCCCGAGGCGGGCTTGACGGGTGAGGCGCTGGCGGGGCACATCCGCGCCATTCTGGAGGCGCCGGCGCGCGCCGGCGCGATGGCCGGCGCTGCGCGCGCGC
>JBKECG010000019.1:0-18029 GCA_047974395.1 Pikeienuella sp.
TAGGAGGCGAGGCGGATATCGTCGGTGTTGAGATGCGGGAAGGCGCGGGCCAGTTCCTCCCTGTCCCAGAGAACCACATCGGCGCCGCAGGCGCGCTGCACATCGTGATTCTCGCGCAGGATCTGCTCCTGCTCCGCCGTCGCGGCGAGGAAGAGATAGCCGCCCTGATGGAAGTTCAGATCGGGCGGCGCCTCTCCGGCGACCTGCATCGCCCCGGCGAAATCGCGGATGAAGGCCGAGCCGAACTGGCTGATCTTCACATTGATCGGGTTGGAGAACTGGGTGCGGATCGAGGATGACGAGAGCGAGGTCGAGGCGAAGCGATAGGTCGGGTCGCGTTCGACCACCAGGATCGAGCCGTTGAAATCCGGGTCCGCCGCCAGAAAATAGGCGACGGCGGAGCCGATCACCGCCCCGCCGACGATCACCACGTCATAGGAGGGTTTCATGCGGCGGGCTCGTCATCCGGGTGGCCGAGATCGACGAACCAGCCGCCGAGATGCGCCACCGCCGGCGCGGCCGGATCGGGGGCCGGGGTTTTCGCCTCCATCGCGGCGCGATAGGCCTCGGTGTTGTCCTGCGGGTGAAAGCCGAGATGCCCGGCCAGCCGGTTGTCGGTGGTCTTGTGGGTGTTGTCCGACATGCCGAAGGCGACGGTGAAGCCGACGCGCGGCGCCGTCAGCGCCGCCGTGACCAGCCGGATGCAGTCGTCGAAGGAAAGCCAGGACCAGAGCATCCGCCGGTCCGCCGGTTCGGGGAAGGAGGAGAAGATGCGCAGCATCGCGCTCTCGATCCCGAACTTGTCCCAGTAGAGCCGGCCGAGATCCTCGACGAAGCATTTCGACAGGCCATAGAGGCTGTCCGGCCGGTGCGGCGAATGCGCGTCGATATGCGTCTCCAGCCGGTGATAGCCGATCGCATGGACGGAGGAGGCGTAGATCACGCGCTTCACCCCATGTTTCCGCGCGCCTTCATAGATGTGATAGCTGCCGCGGATATTGGCGTTCAGCACCTCGTCCCAGGGCCGCTCCAGCGGCGCGCCGCCGAAATGGATGATGGCGTCCACGCCTTCGGTCATCGCGATCACCGCGGCCTCGTCGGCGAGATCGCAGATCACGGCTTCCTCGTTCGGTTTGAGATCGGCGATCTCCACCCTGTCCGAGAGCCGCAGCTTGCCGGCGAGCGGCGCGAGGCCGCGGCGAAGCTCCGTGCCGAGCCGCCCGGCGGCGCCGGTGATCAGGATCGTCTCGTATCGGGGGGCGGTCATGGCTTGTCCTTTGTCTATGCGAGCGCCGCGACCGCGCGGGCGATCCGGGCCATGGCTTCGGTCAGGATCTCGTCCGAGGTCGCGGTCGAGATGCGGAAGAAGGGCGAAAGCCCATAGGCCGCGCCGGGCACCGCGCCGACATGGCCTTCGTTCAGAAGATAGGCGACGACGGTGGCGTCGTCAGCCAGAACCTCGCCGCCCGGCGTCTTTCTCCCGATCAGGCCGGCGCAGCCGATATAGGCGTAGAACGCGCCTTCGGGCGGCGAGAGGGTCAGGCCGGGAATGGCCGCCACGCCGTTGACCACCAGATCGCGGCGGCGCTGGAAGGCCTCGCGGAAAGCGGTGATGCAATCCTGCGGCCCGGTCAGCGCCGCCAGCGCCGCCGCCTGCATCGGCGCGGCGGCGGAGGTCACCGACTGGCTCTGGACCGTGTTCATCGCTTTGAGCAGCGGCGCCGGCCCCATGGCGTAGCCGATCCGCCAGCCGGTCATCGCATAGGCCTTGGCGACGCCGTTCACGATCAGCGTGCGGTCGCGCAGCTCCGGGCAGGCCTTGCCGAAGGAGGTGAATTCGCGGCCGTCGAAGATGATATGCTCGTAGATCTCGTCCGAGAGGACCAGCACCCGCGGATGCTTCGCCAGCACCGCGCCGAGCGCCGTCAGATCCTCCGGCGCATAGGTCGCGCCCGAAGGATTGCCCGGCATGTTCAGGAACAGCCATTTCGTGCGCGGCGTGATCGCCGCCTCCAGCATGTCCGGCGTCAGGCGAAAGCCGCTCTCCGCGCCGCAGACCGGCATGACCGGAACCCCGCCCAGAAGCTTCACCATCTCCGGGTAGGAGACGAAATAGGGCGCCGGCAGGATCGCCTCGTCGCCCTCGTTCAGCGTCGCCATCAGCGCGTTGAAGATGATCTGCTTGGCGCCGTTCGCCACCACCACGTCATCGGCTGCGCAATCCAGCCCGTTCTCGCGGCGGAATTTCTCCGCCACCGCCGCGCGTAGCGCCGGCGTTCCCGCCGCTGCGGTGTAAAGCGTCTCGCCGGCGAGCGCCGCCTTGTGCGCGGCCTCGGCGACATGGGGCGGGGTGGGGAAATCCGGCTCGCCAAGGCCGAGGTCGATCACATCGACCCCGGTCGCCCTGAGCGCCTTCGCCGCCATCGACGCGGCCATCGAGGCCGAAGGCTTCACCGCCGCCAGGCGGGTCGCGACATAGCTCATTCCTCACCCTCCGTCACATAGCCCTTGGACCGGTCATCCGCCCGCGCCGCCGCATCCCGCAGCCCCGGATCGCCATCGCCGCCGCCGCCGGGAAGATGCAGCATCAGCCGGCGCCCGGCCGGCACATGCTGCCAGCCCTTCGCCCTCAGCCGGGAGCCGTCATCCAGCGCCACGCGCCCCGCCGCGCCGTCGGCCCCGCCTTCGCGGCCCTTGGCGGCGTGGCTGATCCGGTCGAACATGGCGGAGAAGTCGAATTCATGGCCGGGGAGAGCCTCGATCTCGATCACCTGGCCGAGCCCGCCGCGATATCTCCCCTCGCCGCCCGAATCGGGGCGAAGCTCCTTGCGCCAGATCACGATCGGCCCGGTCTGTTCGGTGGCCTCGATCGGCATGGTCATCACGCCGGAGGGGAAGGCCGTGGCCGAGAGCCCGTCCAGCCCCGGCCGCGCCCCGGCTCCCCCCGAATTGAACATCAGGATCTCCGCCCGCCGCCCGGCCTGTTCGGCGACGGGGCGCACCGACATGTGGATGTTCCAGAGCGCCGCCGCCCCTTCGG
The DNA here is from genome assembly GCA_047974395.1 of Pikeienuella sp. Classification (GTDB taxonomy): domain Bacteria; phylum Pseudomonadota; class Alphaproteobacteria; order Rhodobacterales; family Rhodobacteraceae; genus Pikeienuella. Next base: position 3,041 of record JBKECG010000019.1, read on the forward strand.
CCTGCACCTTTCCGGGCAGCGCCTTCGCCAGCGCGCCCAGCACCAGATCGGGCACCAGATGGCCGATCACATGGCGCACCGAGACCGGGGCCGGGCGCGGGGCGTTGAGGATATTGGCCGGGGAGGAGACGTTGAACACCGCCAGCGAAGCCCAGTTGTTCGGAATATCCGGCGCCACCACGCATTTCAGCGCGTAGGAAGCATAGGCCTTGGTGTAGATGATCGGGACGTTGATCCCCCATTTGCTGACCGGGTCGGAGCCGGCGAATTCGACATTCACCCCGGTCGCGGAAATCTCCACCTCCGCCGCCAGCCGCACGGTCGCGTCATAGCCGTCAGTGTCGAGCGTGTTGCTCCAGCGCCCTTTCGGCAGCGCGGCGATCCGCTCCATGGTGGCGGCGTGGGTGCGCGAGAAGATGAATTCGCCGAGCGCGTCGAGGCTGGCCATCCCGGTCTCGCGCATCATCGCGATCAGCCGCTCATGCCCGACATCGTTGCAGGCGGCGAGCGAATAGAAATCGCCGACCACCTGATTGGGCTCGCGCACATTGGCGCGCAGCAGCCTGACCAGATCCCGGTTCACCTCGCCCCGTTCGGCGAATTTCATGATCGGGATCTGGATGCCTTCCTCATAGACCGAGCGCCCGTCCGCGCCGAAACCGCGCCCGCCGACATCGACGACATGGGCGGTGCAGGCGAAGAAGCCGACCAACTCCTTGCCGAGGAAGGAGGGCGAGACCATGGTGATGTCATGGAGATGCCCGGTGCCCTTCCACGGGTCGTTGGTGACATAGGTGTCGCCGGGGAACATGTTCTCCCGGCCGATCTCCTCGATGAAATGCAGCACCGCCTCGGCCATGGTGTTCACATGGCCGGGCGTGCCGGTCACGGCCTGGGCCAGCATCCGCCCCGCGGGGTCGAAGACGCCGGCGGAAAGGTCGCCCGCCTCCCGGACCGAGGTGGAGAAGGCGGTGCGCAGCAGCGTCATCGCCTGTTCCTCGACGACGGAGATCAGGCGGTTCCACATGATCTGCATGCGGATCTCGGCGGTGGCGTCGCTCATGCTCAGGCCTCCTTGCGGATCAGGAGCAGCGAGCCGTCGCTCTGCATCGCCGCGTCGAAAGTGGAGGTGACGACGGTCGCGGTCTCGCGCTCGACGATGATGGCGGGGCCGGCGATGCGGTCTCCGGGCTCAAGCGCCTCGCGTTCGAAAAGCCCGGCCGGCAGGGCCTCGCCCCGGATCGGGTCGAAGACCGGGCGGCGGGCGGCGGGTTCGATCGCCCGCGCGCCGTCGGCGATCCGGTGGGCCTCCGGCGCCGGGCGGATATCCTCGACCTTGACCGAGAAGGTGACGATCTCGATCTCCAGCCCGGAAAGCCCGTCGATGGCGCGGCCGAAGAAACGGGCGTAGGCGGCGCGGAAATCCTCGCGCAGCTTCGCGGCGTCGCTTGCGGCGAAGGGCCGGTCGGCCAGCGGCACCGGGATTTCCCAGCCCTGACCCTGATAGCGCATGAAGGCGGTGATCTCGCGCCTGATCGCGGCGTCGGTCCCGGCGCGCACGAAGCTCTCGGCGGTGGATTTCAGCCCATCGAGCAGCCCGTTGACCTCCGCCGCGTCAAGCATCGAGAGGCGCATGACCTTGGAGACCAGCGCCTCATAGCCGAAAGGCGCGCGCAGGAACCCGATGGCCGAGCCGACCCCGGCCCCGGAAGGGATCAGGCAGCGCTCGATCCCGAGCTTCTCGCAAAGCCGCGCGGCGTGGAGCGGCGCGGCGCCGCCATAGGCGATCATCAGATTGTCGGAGATGTTTTTCCCGTTCTCCACCGCATGGACGCGGGCGGCGTTGGCCATGTTCTCGTCCACCACCTCGCAGATGCCGAAAGCGGCGGCCTCGACCTCCAGCCCGAGCCGGACGCCGATCTCATCGGCGATGGCGCGGCTCGCGGCCTCGGCCGAAAGCCGGATCGCGCCGCCGGCGAAATTCTCCGGGTCGAGCTTGCCGAGGATCAGATCGGCGTCGGTGATCGCCGGGCGGGCGCCGCCGCGCTGATAGCAGGCCGGGCCCGGCTCGGAGCCGGCGCTTTCCGGCCCGGTCTGGATCCGCCCCATCGCATCGACCCAGGCCAGCGAGCCGCCGCCGGCCCCGATCTCGATCATCTCGATCACCGGGATCGAGATCGGCATCCCCGAACCCTTGGCGAAACGGGTGGTGCGGGCGACCTCGAAGGTCCGGGCGGTCTTGGGGGCGAAATTCTCGATCAGGCAGATCTTGGCGGTGGTGCCGCCCATATCGTAGCTGACCACCTTTTCCAGCCCGAAACGCCGCGCGATGTCGGCGGCGAAGATCGCCCCGCCGGCCGGGCCGGATTCCACCAGCCGCACCGGAAAGCGCGAGGCGGTGTCCACCCCGATCAGCCCGCCGCCGGAGTGGATCATGAAGACCGGGCAACGCGCGCCGAGACCGGCCAGCCGGGTCTGCAACCGGTCGAGATAGGCCGCCATCTGCGGGCGGACATAGGCGTTGGCGCAAACGGTGTTGAACCGCTCGAATTCGCGCATCTGCGGCGAGACCTCGGCCGAGATCGAGATCGGCAGGTCGAGCTTTTTCGCCAGGATCTCGCGCGCCCGCTCCTCATGCGCCGGGTTCATGTAGGCATGGATGAAGCCGATGGCGACGGCGCCGTAATCGCCGGCGGCGATCTCCCCGGCCAGCGCCTCCAGCGCCGCCTCGTCCAGCGGCGCCAGCTCCTGCCCCTCGGCCCCGATCCGGCCGCCGATCGGGAAACGATCCTCGCGCGGGACCAGCGGTTTCGGCAGCACGAGGTTGAGATCGTATTGATCGAAGCGGCTTTCCGTCCGCATCTCGATCACGTCGCGATAGCCTTCGGTGGTCACAAACGCCACCCGCGCGCCGCGCCGCTCGATCAGCGCGTTGGTGGCGAGCGTGGTGCCATGGATGACGATATCGAGATCCCTGAGGGCGATCCCGGCCTCCTTCGCGACGATCTCGATCCCGTCCAGAATCGCCTGCTCCGGGGCGGCGTAATTGGTCAGCACCTTGGTCGAATGCAGCGCGCCGCGGCAATCGAGGGCGATATCGGTGAAAGTGCCGCCGATATCGGCGCCGAGCCGGATCTGTTGACTGGTTCTGGCGTTCATATCAGGGGTCCTTCGCCGCCAGCGCGGCCTCACGCATCTGGGAAAGGGTCTGACGCGGGGTCAGCGCCTCGGGCGAGATGTTCAGGTCCAGCACCGCGCCGGTTTTCGAGGCGCGGGCGCGGGCGAAGGCGGCGGGGAAATCCCCGGTCCGCTCGACCCGCTCGGCATGGGCGCCATAGGCGCGGGCCAGGGCCGAGAAATCGGGGTTCTCCATGCTGGTGCCCGAAACCCGGCCGGGAAAGTGGCGTTCCTGATGCGCGCGGATCGTGCCGTATATGCCGTTGTTGAGCAGCAGCACGATGGGCTGCGCGCCGGCCTGCATCGCGGTTCCCATTTCCTGAAGGTTCATCTGGAAATCGCCGTCGCCGGCGAAGCAGACCACGCAGCGTTCGGGGAAGGCGACCTTGGCGGCGATGGCGGCGGGCAGACCATAGCCCATGGCCCCGGATTGCGGCGCCAGGAGCCGCGCTTTCGGCCCGTATTTGTAGAACTTGTTCGGCCAGACGGTGAAATTGCCGGCGCCGTTGGTCAGGATCGCATCCGCGGGCAGAACTTCGCGCAGATGCGCGGTCACGACGCCCATATCGACCGGCGAGGGCAGCGGCGGCAGATCGAACCCCGCCTCCCAATCCGCCCTCCCCCTGGCCCGCCATGCGGCCCAACCGCCGCTGACCGGGGCGAGCGCGGCGGCGAAGGCGTTCGGGCCGGCGTGAACGCCAAGCGCCGGCTGATAGATCTTGCCGATCTCGCGGTCGGAGGCGTGAACATGGATCAGCTTCTGGCGCGGCGTCGGGGCGTCGAGCAGCGTGTAGCCGTCCGTGGTCATCTCGCCGAAGCGGATATTGAGCGCGAGAATGACGTCGGCCTCGCTGATCAGCGATTTCACATGGGCGGGCATGCCGACCCCGGCCTCGCCGCAGTAGGTCGGGGAGAAATTGTCGATCAGGTCATGATAGCGGAAAGCGACGATGACGGGCATGTCGGACGCCTCGGCGAAACCCTGCAAGGCCCGCCGGCCGGATTCATTCCAGCCGCCGCCGCCGATCAGGATCAGGGGGCGCTTCGCCGCCGCCAGCATCGCCTGCGCCTCCGCCAGCGCGGCGGCGTCGGGCGCGGGCTCGGAAACCCGCGCGGGGCCGGAGAGCGGCGCGGCGTCGCTCAGGCTGGTCAGCATGTCCTCGGGCAGCGCGACCACCACCGGGCCGGGCCGCCCGGTCAGCGCCGTGGTCCAGGCGCGGGCGAGGATCTCCGGCAGGCGCTCGACCCGGTCGATCTCCACCGCCCATTTCGCCATCGTCCCGTAAACGGCGCGATAGTCGATCTCCTGAAAGGCCTCGCGCCCTTTCATGTCGGTCCCGACCTGGCCGACGAAGAGGATCATCGGCGCCGAATCCTGCATCGCCGTATGCACGCCGATGGAGGCGTTGGTCACCCCCGGCCCGCGGGTGACGAAGCAGATCCCCGGCTCTCCGGTCAGCTTGCCCCAGGCCGCCGCCATGAAGGCCGCGCCGCCCTCGTTGCGGCAGAGCACGAAATCCGGTTTTCCCTGCGCGTCATGCAGCGCGTCCAGCACCGCGAGATAGCTTTCGCCCGGCACGCCGAAGGCTTTCCGCGCGCCAAGCGCCGCCAGGCTCTCGACCAGAATCCGACCGCCGTTTCTCATGCCCGTGCTCCCGCCGCCTGAGACCTGTCCCGGCCTTGATCCTGCCCGGAACGCGGGCCCGCCAAAATCAACAATTTGCGCCGATCCGCAAGTTTTTCTTGTCGGATGGCGGCCGTTCAGATCACCGCCTCCTCAAGGAAGGGCTCGTTTCTTTCGATGCGTTCATAGGAAAGCGGCGAAAGGTCGAGCGTGCGAAAGCCGCCATGGACGATCAACTCGCTGATCCCGCGGCCCACGGCCGGCGATTGTTGCAGGCCGTGGCCGGAGAATCCGTTGGCGAAAAAGAAGTTATCCACCCGCGTATGCGGGCCGATGATCGCGTTATGGTCGAGCGTGTTGAACGCGTAATGCCCGGTCCAGAATCGCCGGACCCTCAGCGCGTCGAATTGCGGGATGCGGTGATAGAGGGCTGGCCAGATATGATTGTCGAATTCCTCATGGCTGGTTTCGAAATCATCGACGGCGGCCGGCCCGTCCGGGGTCGGGGTGTCGCCCGCGAGAAACCAGTCATGCTCGGGTCTGACGAAAGTCCCGCTCAGGTCGATCACATTCGGCATCCGCCCCGGAATCGGCGCCGGCGAGGAGAAGACGAAACTGTGCCGCTTGCGCGGCTCCACCGGGATTGACAGTCCGGCCATGTTGGCGATCGTGGTCGCGCGCGGGCCGGCGGCGTTGACCAGAAGCCCGCAGGCGATCCGCTCTCCGGTCTTCAGCGTGACGGCGGCGACGCGGCCGCCGCTCAGCTCGACGCCGGTGACTTCGTTCTCGACATATTCCGCGCCGTTGCGGCTCGCGCCGCGGCGAAAGCCGTTCATCAGGCCGATGCTGTCGAACCAGCCCTCGGCCTTCGCCCCCCATGCGCCGCCGCCAAGATCATCGACATGCAGCCAGGGGAATTGCGCCTTCAGCGCGCCCGGCTCCAGAAACAGGGTATGGGCGCCGAGGCTTCGCTGCAATTCCACCCGCTCGCGCGCGGCCTCGGCGCCTTCGGGCGAGCAGCAGTAAAGATAGCCATGCTCCCTGAAGCCGAGATCGGGGGCGGCCTCTCCATCGTAGAACTTCCGCATCCGGTCGCGGAAACCATGAATGAACCCGACGCCGAACTGGCTGATCTTCACATTGATCGGGTTGGAGTATTGCTGCCGGATCGCGCTGGTGGAGAGCGCGGTGGAGGAGAATTCATAGGTGCTGTCGCGCTCGACCACCAGTATCGAGCCGTCGAAACCGGGATTCTCCGTCAGCCAGTAGGCGACCGAGGAGCCGATCACCGCGCCGCCGACGATCACCACGTCATAGGCGGGCCGGCGCGGCGCGGCGTAGGGGAATTTCCTCATCGCCGGCCCTCGCCGGGGCCGAGAGCGGTTTTCGGGTCGTCGGATCCCTCGGTCATGCGGGTCTCTTTCCGGCCGGAGAATCGGCGCTTGAATTTGTATGACATATGATATTCTTCTGTCCATCGGATACAGGAACCGAAGGAGTGTGGCGACATGCTGATCGGTGTTGACGGCGGGGGCGGATAAGATGCGCGGCGCCGCCGGAGCGGATGTCTACATGATGCTGGCCCATCCCATCGGCCACGCCAGATCGCCGGGCATGTTCAACCGGCTGATGGAGGAGAACGGGCTGGACAGCCTGATGGTTCCCGCGACCTGCCGCCCCGAGGATTTCGACAGGTTCTGGGACGGGCTGAGCGCGATGGAGAACCTGAAGGGCGTGATCGTCTCCGTGCCCTACAAGACCCGCGTCTTCGGGAAATGCGCCGCCGCCCATCCGCGCGCGGCGCGGGTGCGTTCGGCCAACGCGGCGCTCAGGATGCCGGACGGGACCTGGCGCGCCGACAATTTCGACGGGGTCGGCTTCATCGACGGGCTGAAGGCGGCGAAGATCGACATCCGCGGCGAAAACGTGCTGCTGGTCGGCGCGGGCGGGGCCGGGGCCTCTCTGGCCTATTGTCTGGCGGAGGAAGGCGCCGCCGCGCTGACCATCTCGGATATCGACGGAAACCGGGCGGAGGAGCTGGCCCGGCTGGTCGCCGGGGCTTTCCCCGCCTGCACCGTAGCGACCGGCGCTTCGGACCCGCGCGGCAAGACCATGGCGGTCAACGCGACCCCGGTCGGGCTGAAGCCCGACGATCCCTATCCGATGGATGTGGAGGGTCTGAGCGCGGAAATGACCGTGATCGACATCATCATGGAGCCGCGCGAGACCCGGCTTTTGCGATATGCGGCGGCGCTGGGCTGCCGGGTGCAATACGGACAGCCGATGATGGATCTTCAGATGAAGGCGATGGGCGAATTTCTGAAAGTTCTGGAAGGGCCGAAACGCCATGACTGAACCGCGTCTGGTCGTCGTCACCGGCGGAACCTCGGGTATCGGCCGGGCGATCGCGCTGAAATTCGCCGCCGAAGGGGCGCGGGTGATCGTGGTCGGGCGCGATCCCGCGCGGGGGGAGGCGGCGGCGGCGGCCTGCGGCGAGCGGGGCGGCGAGGGGCGGTTCATCGCCTGCGATCTGGGCGACCCTTCCGCCATCGCCGCTCTGGCGGCGCGGGTGGAGCGCGAATGCGGCCCCGCCCATGTGCTGGTCAACTCGGCCGGTCTGCTCCAGAGCGGCAAGCGGGTTCTGGAGCAGGATCTGGACGAGGACGAGGCGCTCTGGCGGATCAACTATCGCGGCGCGCTGATCGCCTGCCAGCAATTCGGCCGGCGGATGCGCGACGCCGGGCGGGGGGCGATCCTCAATCTCGGCTCGCTGGCCTCTTTCGCGCCGCTGTCGCTGCCGGCCTATACGCCGGGCAAGCATGCGCTGCACGGACTGACGCAGATCCTCGCGGCGGAGCTTGGCCCCCATGGCGTGCGGGTCAACGCGGTCGCGCCGGGCTACACGCTTTCCGACGGGCTGAAGGCGAAGATCGCGGCGGGCGAGCGCAACCCGGAGGCAATCCGCGCGACCACCGCGCTGCGCGCCTTTGTCGAGCCGGAGCATGTCGCGGAGGCGGCGAGCTTTCTCTGCTCGGACCGCGCCGCCTCGATCACCGGGGTCACGCTGCCGGTGGATGCGGGCTGGCTGGTGCAGGCCCCCTACGCCGCCTATCTTCTGGGCAATCCGATACGCGGCTGAATTGACAGGCCCTCTTTCGGCGGCGAAGGACGGTCCGAAGGCGGCGGGAAGAGGGAGCGCGAAGCCGGTGCGGAAAAGAAAGACGCTTTCCACCGTTCTGGCGGAGGACCTGACCGGAAAGGTGATGAGCGGCGCGCTGGAGCCGGGCGCGCGCCTGCCGACCGAGGCCGAGCTTTGCCGGGAATACGGGGTCAGCCGCACCGTCGTGCGCGAGGCGGTGGCGCGGCTGCGCTCCGACGGGTTGCTGCTGTCCTATCAGGGCAAGGGCATGTTCGTCGCCGAGCGGATGCCGGCGCAGAAATTCGAGATCGACGAGCAATCGCTGTGCGCGCTGCCTGAGACGATCTCGCTGCTGGAGCTGCGTCTCAGCGTCGAGGTGGAGGCGGCCGCGCTCTGCGCCGTGCGCCGCTCCGCCGCCGCCGCGCGGAAAATCCGCAAGGTCATGGAGCAGGTGGACGAGCGTCGCTCCGATCCTTCCCATGTCGCGGTCCACTATGATTTCGCCTTCCATATCAGCATCGCCGAAGGGTCCGGCAACCCGTTCTTCCTCAGCTTCCTCCGGTTTCTGGAGCCGATCATCATCCCGCGCTTCCGGCTCGGCGCGCTGGTCTCGGAAGCGTTCAAGGACCGTTATTACGAGAAGATCCACGGCGAGCACGAAGCCGTGGTCCTCGCCATCGAGGGCCGGCGGCCGGATGCGGCGCGCGAGGCGATGCGGGCGCATCTTCTGAACAGTCTTGAGCGGTTCCGCGCCTTTTCCCGCGCCGCCGGCGTCGGGATGGCGACAGGCGTCGCCGATCCGGCCGCCATGCGCCCGCTGGAGGAGAACCTGTTCAAAACCCTGGGCGCCGACGCCGGCGATCGGCGGGAGTGAGACTGGGCGGGCTTTCGCGAGGCTTGCATGTTATCGGCCTGGTTATAATATGTCATACAACTTGCAGATTCGCGGTCCCCGCCCGGCGAACGCCGGCCCGGCTGCGGCGTGCGGCCCGGGGAGGGCGTCGATGGAAATGCAGGGCCTGAACGTTGTGGTGATCGGCGGCGGCTCCGGCTTTGGGCGCGAGATCGCGGTCATGATGGCCGAGCATGGGGCGCAGGCCGTCGCCGTGATCGACATCAACCTCGCGGGCGCGGAAGAGACCGTGGCCCTGATCGGGAAGGCCGGGGGCGTCGGCCATGCGCTCAAGGGCGATATCTCGACGAAGGAGCCCGCCCACGCCGCCTTCGCCGCCGCCGTGGAGGCGATGGGGCGCGTCGACAGCATGGTCAATTGCGCCGCGATCTATCCCCGCGTCCCGATGCTGGAGATCACCGACGAGCAGTGGGATCTGGAGAACGCGATCAACATCAAGGGCACGTATCACATGTGCGTGGCCGCGATAAATCACATGAAGACCCGCGCCGATGGCGAGCGCGTCGCCGGGCGGATCGTCAACATCACCTCGGTGGACGCGTTCAAGGCCCATCCGCAGAATTCCCATTACGCCGCGACCAAGGCCGCGGTGGTCAGCCTGACCCGGTCCTTCGCCAGCCTGGTCGCCGCCGATCAGATTCTGGTGAACTCGGTCGCCCCGGCCGGGATGGCGACGGATCGGGTGCTGGCGGCGGGCACGCTGCCGGAAATGGCCGCCGCCAATCCGCTGGGCCGGGGGGCGAAGCCGCGTGAGATCGCCGAATGGGTGGTGATGGCCGCCTCGAACCGGAACAGTTACATGACCGGCGAGCAGATCATCGTCTCCGGCGGGTATGTCTACGCCTGAATTCCGCCGTTTTGCGGCGGCGTCGATATTCGGGCGTCGAAACGATTATCAAGAATGACTTGCCGATTCCGAGAATTTCTTGGCCAGACATAAGGCCGGCTTGGGGCATTATGTCCCTGTCCGCTGAAAAGGACAGGTTGACGCATGACCGCAGACGACGCCGATCGCCGGATCGGGGTCGGGCCGGAAAAGCCGGGATCGCCGATGCGGCCCGCCTGGACAAAGACCGGAATATCCGGCGCGCATAGACGATACGCCAACAAGGAGCAATTCGATGAAAAGCCTTCTGACGAAGATCCTGATCCCGGGCGCCGCGACGCTGGCCGCCGGCGCCGCGCTGGCCGACGCCGGCGACACGCTGAAGACGGTGCAGGCGCGCGGCGCGCTGAACTGTCCGGGCGATGTGGGCTCCTATCTCGGTTTCGCCGAGGTCGATGACAAGGGCGTCTGGAAAGGGCTGGATATCGAACTGTGCCGGGCCATGGCGACGGCGATCCTCGGCGATCCGGGCAAGGCCAATATCGTGCCGATCGACTGGGCGCAGCGCTGGCCCTCCCTTCAGTCGGGCGATATCGACATCGTCATCAAGGCTTCGGGCGGCACGCTTTCGCGCGACACCGATCTCGGGCTGCAATTCTCGATGTCCTATTATCTCGGCACCACCAAGGTCATGGCGCACAAGGAGCTGGGGCTGAACACGCTCGCCGACGCCGAGGGCGGGTCGATCTGCGTGCCGGCCTCGACCTCGACCGAGCGTCAGGTCAGCTCCTATCTGCGGGCCAAGGGCATCGACATGGAGATCGTCGCGATCGAGAAGAACGAGGAGGTCGAGGCGGCCTATTTCTCCGGCCGCTGCGACAGCTTCGCGCAATGGGGCCCGGTGCTGGCCATCGCCGCCTCGCAGTCGGAGGACCCTTCCGCCCATGTCCTGCTGCCCGACGTGATGGCGCTGGAGCCCGAGGTGATGATCGCCCGTCAGGGTGACGACAACTGGATCGACATCGCCAACTGGACCCTCTCGGCCCTGCTCTTCGCCGAGCAGGAGGGGATCACCTCGGCCAATGTCGACGAGATCCGCGCCAATCCGCCGACGGCGGAGGTCGGCAAGCTTCTGGGCGTCAATCCGGGCATGGGCAAGGGGCTCGGGCTCGCCGATGACTGGGCCTATAACGTGATCAAGAAGGTCGGCAATTATTCCGAGATCTTCGAGCGCAGCCTCGGTCAGGGGTCGCCCTACAAGATGCCGCGGGAGATGACCGCGCTCTGGAATGCGGGCGGGGTGCTCTTCCCGCTGGTCGTGGACTGAGCCGCCCACCTCTCCCGGCGCCCCGCGCCGCGCTTTCGCGCGGGGCGCGCCCCGTCCCGTCACCGAGGGAGCAGGCCCATGACCGGACTGTCTTTCCTGCGCAGCAAGAGCCTGCGCGCCGCCACGTTTCAGATCGGCTTCGTCGTCCTTCTGGTCGGGCTGACGGCGCTGGCCGTGCTGACCGCCCGGCGGAACCTCTCGGCCCAGGGCCTGACCTCGGGCTTCGATTTCCTCTGGAACAGCACCGGCTGGGAGATGAACTTCTCCCTGTTGCCTGCGCATCCGACCGATCCCTACTGGTGGTTTCTGCTCCTTGGCCTGATGAACACGCTGTTCATGGGCGTGATCGGCCTGAGCGGCGCGACGGTGATCGGGCTGGTGGTCGGGCTGATGCGCTCGGGGCGCAATCCGGCGGCGCGGCTCCTCGGGACGATCTATGTGGAGATATTCCGCAACCTGCCGCTGATCGTGCAGCTTTTCTTCTGGTACGCGCTGGCCAACGCGCTGCCCAATCCGCGCCAGGCGATCAGCGCCGGCGGGGCGCTGATCAGCTCGCGCGGGATCTATCTTCCCGGGCTGAACGTCGCCCAGGGCGCGGTGGCGCTGGCGGTGGTCCTGTTCGTGATCGGCGCCGGTCTCGCGATCTGGATCGCCGCCTCGCGCCGCTTCCGCCGGATGGAGCGGCGCCGGCAGCGCCGGCTGGCGCTGACGCCGCCGGCGCTCGCGCTGCTGGCGGGCGGCGCGGCGATCCTGCTCGGCCGCGAGGCGGGCCAGCCCTGGATTTCGCTGCCTGAACTCACCGGGCTGAGGATCTCCGGCGGGGTCCGGCTCCAGCCGGAGCTTTACTGCCTCGCCATCGCCATCATGACCTATGGCGGCGCCTATGTCGGCGAGATCGTGCGCGGCGGCTTCAAGGCGGTCGGCCGCGGCCAGATGGAGGCGGCGCGGGCGCTGGGCCTCAGCCCCTGGCAGGTCTTCAGCCGGGTGCGGATGCCGCTCGCCTTCCGCTCGATGCTGCCGATCCTGATCAATCAATATGTCTGGCTGATCAAGGCGACCACGCTCGGCATTGCGGTCGGGTTTTCGGATTTCTTCATGGTCATCGCCTCCTCGATCACCCATTCGGGACAGACGCTGGAGTTCATCGGCATATTGATGGCCGGGTTCCTGGCCATCAATTTCTCGCTCGCGGCTGTCCTGAACCGGCTGAACCGGGCGATCGCGCTCAAGGGCCATCAGACCGGGGGGGCGGCGCAATGAGCGGTCTCGCGGGCGCATATCCCGGCGGCGGCCGCATGAGGCGGCTCAGGAGGGATTATTTCGGCTCCTGGCCCTCGGCGCTGATGAGCCTGCTCTGCATCCTCCTTCTGGGCGGGCTCTTCTGGCAGGTGCTGAGCTGGGGGGCGCTGAACGCCACCTTCGCCGCCGACGCCACGCGCGAGATCTGCGCCGAGCGCAGCGGCGCCTGCTGGTCGGTGATCGCGGCGCGCTGGCGGGTGATCCTGTTCGGGATCTACCCCTATGCGGAGCAATGGCGCTCCGGCCTCGCCTGTCTGATCGTCGTCGCGGTGATCCTGCTGTCCTGCCTGCCGCTGATGTGGAGCTTCGCGCGGCTGGCGCTGACCTGGGTCGTCGGCACGCTGCTGTTCTATGTGCTGATGCGCGGCGGGGTTCTGGGCCTCGCGCCGGTCAATGAACAGCAATGGGGCGGTCTGCCGCTGACCCTGTTCATCTTCGTTGCGACGGGGGTGATCGGCATGCCGCTCGCCATCGGTCTGGCGCTGATGCGCCGCTCGGACCTGCCGGTCATCTCGCGGGTGACGGGCTGGATCATCGACATGATCCGCTCCCTGCCGCTGCTGGCGATCCTCTTCACCTGCGCCATCGTGCTGCCCTTCATGCTGCCGGGTTTCCTGATCGGCGAGAAGCTCTATCGCGTGATCTTCGGCGCCGCGCTCTTTTTCGCCGCCTATCAGGCGGAGATCATCCGCGGCGGGTTCCAGGGCGTCCCCCTCGGGCAGGAGGAGGCGGCCAAGGCGCTCGGCCTCACCTATTGGCGGCGGACCTTCCGCATCGTGCTGCCTCAGGCCTTCCGCCTGGCGCTGCCGGCCACGATCAACCAGTTCGTGATCGCCTTCATGGAGACCTCGCTGATCGTCGTGGTCGGTTTCGTCGAATTGCTGGCGGCGGCCAACACCGCCTTCAAGACCGGCGAATGGAAATTCGCCTATGTCGAAGTCTATGTCTTCATCGCCGTGATCTATTTCGCCTTCGTCTTCGGGCTGTCGCGCTACGGCGCTTATCTCGAAGCGCGGATGAGCGCCGGCCAACGCAAGGATTGACCTCATGGACCTTTCCGCCCCCGCCATCGTGATCCGCGAGATGAACAAGTTCTACGGCACATTTCACGCGCTGCGCGGCATCAACCTGACCGTGAGCAAAGGTGAGAAGGTGGTGATCTGCGGCCCGTCCGGTTCGGGCAAATCCACCATGATCCGCTGCATCAACCAGCTTGAGGAGCATGACAGCGGCGAGATCAGCGTCTTCGGCACGCTTCTGGACGACAATCTGGCCTCGATCGACGAGATCCGCCGCGAGGTCGGCATGGTGTTCCAGCATTTCAACCTCTTCCCGCATATGACCGTGCTGGAGAACTGCACCCTCGCGCCGATGCTGGTGCGCAAGACCTCGCGCGCCGAGGCGGAGGCGACCGCGATGGGCTTTCTGGAGAAGGTGCGCATCCCCGATCAGGCCGGGAAATTCCCCGGCCAGCTTTCCGGCGGCCAGCAGCAGCGCGTCGCCATCGCCCGCGCGCTCTGCATGCAGCCGGAGATATTGCTCTTCGACGAGCCGACCAGCGCGCTCGACCCCGAGATGATCGCCGAGGTGCTGGACGTCATGGTCACGCTGGCGACCGAGGGCATGACCATGATCTGCGTCACCCACGAGATGGGCTTCGCCCGCAAGGTCGCCGACCGGGTGATCTTCATGGACGCCGGCGAAATCGTCGAGGAGGCGCCGCCGGAGACCTTCTTCACCGCCCCGGCGAATGAGCGGACCAGACTGTTCCTATCGCAGGTCGTCGGCCATTGAGCCGCGGATCTGCGCGTTTCCCCCCTTTCCATTCCCCGCAGCCGGTGAAATAAGGACGCGCCATCCGGACCCATTCAGGAGACTCCACCCATGGAGATTCGCGAGGCGCTCACCTTTGACGACGTTCTGCTGGTTCCCGGCGCCTCCGAGGTGCTGCCGGCGCAGGCCGATGTTTCGACCGAGGTGACGAAATCCGTCCGGCTGAACATCCCGCTGCTCTCTTCGGCCATGGACACGGTGACCGAAAGCGGGATGGCGATCACCATGGCCCAGGCGGGCGGGATCGGCGTCATTCACCGCAATCTCGACATCGAGGCGCAGGCCGAGGAAGTCCGCCGGGTGAAACGGTTCGAGAGCGGCGTCGTCTACAACCCGATCACGCTGAGCCCCGATCAGACCCTGGCCAACGCCCGGGCGTTGCAGGAGCGATACAAGATCACCGGCTTTCCGGTGGTGGACGCGGCCGGCGGTCTGGTCGGCATCCTCACCAATCGCGACATGCGCTTCGCCGAGACGGACGAAACCCCGGTCAGCACGCTGATGACGCAGGAGAACCTCGCCACGATCCGCGAGGGCGACGACCGCGACATCGCCCGGCGCAAGATGGCGCAGCGCCGGATCGAGAAGCTTCTGGTCGTGGATGGCGACGGGCGCTGCGTGGGCCTTCTGACGCTGAAGGACATGGAGAAGGCGGTGCTGAATCCGCGCGCCTCCAAGGACGGGCTGGGCCGGCTGCTGGTCGCGGCCGCGACCACGGTCGGCGACAAGGGCTTCGCGCGGTCGGAGGCGCTGATCGACGCCCATGTCGATCTTCTGGTGATCGACACCGCCCATGGTCATTCGGCCGCGGTGGCGGAGGCGGTGGCGCGGGTGAAACGGCTCTCCGGCGA
>JBKECG010000041.1:0-4830 GCA_047974395.1 Pikeienuella sp.
CCGGCTCATAGGCGACGACGGTGTTCGCGCCGGTTGCGCCCTCGGGAATGGAGCCGTCGATCTGCGCCCCGACCACCGAAAGCGCGGCGCCGGTGTCGCGCTCGGCCTCGGTTTCGCCGACGCAGATGACGGCGATCAGCCCGGCCTTGCGCGCGGCCTGCGCCTTGGCGGCGACGGCGGCGTCGCTTTCTCCATGATCGGCGCGGCGCTCCGAATGGCCGAGGATCACCGCGCCCGCGCCCGCGTCAACCAGCATTGGGGCCGAGATATCGCCGGTATGGGCGCCCGAATCCCGCGCGTGACAATCCTGCCCGCCGATGGGAACGCCCCGGCCGGCCAGCCGCGCGATCAGCGTCGCCGGCGGGCAGATCAGCAACTCCGGCCCCTCGGGCGCGCCGGCGGCGATGGCGTCGATCTCCGACATGGCGGCGCCAAGCCCGTTCATCTTCCAGTTTCCGGCGATCAGTACACGGCGGCTCATCAGGCTCTCCCTTTACAATACATGGAGGGGACCTAACAAAGCCCGCGCCGCCGCGCCAGAGCCGGGCGGCGCTCAGGCGCCTTCGCCGACCTTGAAGCTGACCGATTCGCCGCAGCCGCAGGCTTCGGAGACATTCGGATTGTTGAAGACGAAGCCGCTTTCAAGGAGAGAGGTCCTGTAGTCGATCTCCGTCCCGATCAGGAACATCTGCGCCATCGGCGCGATCATCACGCGGGCGCCTTCCTGCTCCACCACCTCGTCATGGGGTTCGACCGCCTCGGCGAAGTCGAGCGTGTACTCCATGCCCGCGCAACCGCCCTTGCGCACGCCGAGCTTCAGCCCCTTCACGCGACCATCCGATCCTTCCATCAGGGATCTGATCTGCGTGACGGCGGCCGGCGTGAGCGTGACGGCCTGTTTTCCGGGCATGGCGAACATGAGCGATCCTTTCGGGCCGGAATCTAATCATCCTCGCGCGCGATCTCAATATTCAGGCGCGGGGACCCCGAAGAAAGGAGCCGCCCCCGAACGGATCGGCGGCGGCTAGTAAAGCCCCGCCGGACAAGTCCGACGAAGCCCAGGGAGAGACCTGGTCGGCGGCGGCGTGAACGCCGCGCCGGAAAACTGCTGAGCGGGATTGACCGATTTCACAACGCGGTCAGCCATATGACTGACGCCGCGCAAGGTTGTCTCCTGCCCTCTTCTGGACGCGCCTGATTCGCATGCGGGCGCTTTCCGTTAGGGTAACCCATATAATCCTTGGGTTGTATAGGTGATTTCACAAATTCGTCTTTCATGATGTTTCAGGTTGATTCACCGCGCAATGCGGACCGGTTCGCGGTCAATTCCGTTCGCGCCCGGACGGCGGATTTCGATTCAATGTCAGGGGCGGGCGCGATAACCTGCGGCTATGACCGACTCGCCCTTCATCCATCTCCGCCTTCATTCGATCTACTCCCTGCTGGAGGGGGCGATTCCGGTGAAAGCCATGCCGAAGCTCTGCGCCGCCGAGGGCATGCCGGCTGTGGCGATCACCGATACGAACAACCTTTTCGGCGGGCTGGAATTTTCCGAGACGCTGGCGAAATCCGGCGTGCAGCCGATCGTCGGCTGCCAGCTCGATATCGCCTATGAACCGGCGCCGCAGCAGGGCCAGCGCCCGGCGCCGCCCGCGCCCGTGGTCGCGCTGGCGCAGTCGGAGGAAGGCTATCTGAACCTGATGGCGCTTTCCTCCTCCGCCTATCTCGGCGCCGGCGACCAGCCGCATCATGTCGGGCTGGATACGCTGGAGGCGAAGGGCGCCGGGCTGATCCTGCTCACGGGCGGCGCGTATGGCCCGCTCGGCCGGCTGGCGCGCGACGGGCGGACGGGCGATGCGGAGGCGCTTTTGACCCGACTTTCGGACGCCTTCGGCGACCGGCTCTATGTCGAGATCCAGCGCCATGGCGTGAACGGCGCGCTCCGCAGCCCCGAGGAGGAGGCGACCGAACGCTGGTTCGTCGAGGAGGCCTATCGGCGCGGCCTGCCGCTGGTCGCCACCAATGACGTCCATTTCCCGGATGAGGCGATGTACGAGGCGCATGACGCCTTTCTCTGCATCGGGCAGGGCGCCTATGTGAAACAGGAAAACCGGCGCCGGCTGACCGTGGAGCATCGCTTCAAATCCGGGGAGGAGATGCGCCGGCTTTTCAAGGATCTGCCCGAAGCCATTGAAATGACGGCGGAGATCGCCCGGCGCTGTTACTGGCGGCCGAAGCCGCACGCGCCGATTCTGCCCAAATTCGCCGATGACGAGGTCGAGGAGCTTCGCCGGCAGGCCAGGGAGGGGCTGGAGGCCCGCCTCGCGGTCATCCCCGCCGCGGCGCCGGCCGAAGAATATCAGAAGCGGCTCGATTACGAACTGGGCGTGATCGAGAGCATGGGCTTTCCCGGCTATTTCCTGATCGTCGCCGATTTCATCAAATGGGCGAAGGAGCATGACATTCCGGTCGGGCCCGGACGCGGCTCGGGCGCGGGCTCGCTCGTCGCCTATGCGCTGACGATCACCGACCTTGATCCATTGCGTTACGGGCTTCTCTTCGAGCGGTTTCTGAACCCTGAGCGCGTCTCCATGCCCGATTTCGACATCGACTTCTGCATGGACCGGCGCGAAGAGGTCATCGCCTATGTGCAGCAGAAATACGGCCGTGACCGGGTGGCGCAGATCATCACCTTCGGCGCCATGCTCTCCAAGGCCGCGGTGCGCGATGTCGGCCGCGTGTTGCAGATGCCCTATGGGCAGGTGGACCGGCTTTCCAAGCTGATCCCGATGGAAGGCGTGAAGCCGATGTCGGTCACCCGCGCCCGGGCCGAGGAGCCGCGGTTGCAGGAGGCGGCGCGCGAGGAATATGTCGTCGGTCAGCTTCTGGATATCGCCGAGAAGGTCGAGGGGCTCTTGCGCAACGCCTCCACCCACGCCGCCGGCGTGGTGATCGGCGACCGGCCGCTGGTGGAACTGGCGCCGCTCTATCAGGACCCGCGCTCCGACATGCCGGCGACCCAGTTCAACATGAAATGGGTGGAGACCGCCGGGCTGGTGAAATTCGACTGTCTCGGCCTGAAGACGCTGACGGTGATCCAGGGGGCGCTGGATCTGCTGAAATTGCGGGGGATCGAGGTTGATATCGGCGCGATCCCGCTCGATGACGAGAAGACCTATCAGCTTTACGGCTCGGCCAACACCGTCGCCGTGTTCCAGGTGGAAAGCCAGGGCATGCGCGACGCGCTCCGCCAGCTTCAGCCGACGGTGATCGAGGATATCGTCGCGCTGGTCGCGCTCTATCGGCCCGGGCCGATGGAGAATATTCCGAAATACTGCAATGTGAAGAACGGCCGCGAGAAACGCGCCGGCATTCATCCGCTGATCGACAATGTTCTGGACGAGACCCAGGGCATCATTGTCTATCAGGAGCAGGTGATGGAGATCGCCCGCAAGATGGCCGGCTATTCCCTTGGCGGCGCTGATCTTTTGCGCCGGGCCATGGGCAAGAAGATCGCCGAAGAGATGGCGAAGGAGCGGCCGAAATTCGTCGAGGGCGCCGCCGGCAACGATGTGCCGAAAGCCAAGGCGGAGGAGGTGTTCGACCTTCTGGAGAAATTCGCCAATTACGGCTTCAACAAATCCCACGCCGCCGCCTACGCCGTGGTCAGCTATCAGACCGCATGGCTGAAGGCGAACCATCCGGTCGAGTTCATGGCCGCGGTGATGAATTGCGACATGCATCTGACCGACAAGCTGGCGATCTACAAGCGGGAGGCGGACCGTCTTGGCATCGCCATCGTCCCCCCTGATGTGAACCGCTCCGGCCCCGGTTTCGGGGTGGAGGAAGGCCAGATCCTCTACGCTCTCGGCGCGCTGAAGAATGTCGGGGCGGAGGCGATTAAGCTGATCACCGCCGCGCGCGAGGAGGGCGGGCCGTTCAGCGATCTGATCGATATCGCCAAGAGGGTGGAGCTGAAGCGGATCGGCAAGCGCCCGCTGGAGATGCTGGCCCGCGCCGGCGCCTTGGACCTGCTGGAGCGCAACCGGCGGCGCGTTTTCGAGAGCGTGGACACGCTGGTCGCCTTCTCCGCCGCTTCGATCGAGGCGGCGGGCTCGGCGCAGGTTTCGCTTTTCGGCGGGACGGGCGAGGGGCTGCCGCCGCCGCGCCTGCCCGCGCCCGACGACTGGCTGCCGATGGAGCGGCTGGCGGAAGAATTCGCCGCGGTCGGCTATTACCTCTCCGGCCATCCGCTGGACGACTATGCCGGGCCGCTGAAGCGCAAGCGGGTCCAGACCTTCGCCGAGATCGTCGCCGGCGGGCGCTCCGGCGTCTCCACCCGCATCGCCGGCACGGTGATGGTGAAGCAGGAGCGCAAATCCGCCCGCGGCAACCGTTTCGCCTTCGTCACCCTGTCCGACCCTACCGGGGTCTATGAGGTGACGGTGTTCTCGGATGTGCTGCTCAAGCATCGCGACGATCTGGAGCCGGGCAGCAATATCGTGCTCACCGTCTCGCCGGAGATCGACGGCGATCAGGTGAAGATGCTGGTCAACGCGGTGCAGCCGGTGGATGGCGCGGTGCGCGACGCCGCGCCTGCGGGCCTGAAGATCCACATAAATGAGCCCCGCGCCTATGACAGCATCCGCGCCCGGCTGGCCGAGGCGGGGGTGGGGCGCGGCGGGCCGGTCAATCTGGTGATGCTGCTCCCCGAGACGGGGCAGGAGGTGGAGCTGGCGCTGCCGGGCGAATTCCCGGTGACCCCGGCGATCAGGGGCGCGATCAAGGCGGCTGCGGGCGTCATCCATATCGAGGATTTCTGAACGGGTC
>JBKECG010000042.1:0-10264 GCA_047974395.1 Pikeienuella sp.
CCGCGCGCAGCCGCGGCTCTCGCGGGCTGGCCCTCCCACGCGGTCTCCACGCAGTTCTCGACAACGCCGCAGAACTTCGGGCCCGGTCATATCGAGGGGATCGTCGACGCCTCCTCCTCCCACAACGCCTCGCTGAGCGGAGCCTCTGGGCCGGCGCTGGTGTTCGGCATTCCGGGCGACTCGATCACCGCCATCGTCATCGGCGTCCTGCTGATCAAGGGCATGACCCCGGGGCCGACCGTCTTCACCCAGAGCGGCGATATCGTCGCCGCGGTGTTCACGGTGTTCATCCTCGCCAACCTGCTGCTGATCCCGCTCGGGCTTCTGGCGATCCGCATGGCGGGGCGGGTGCTTTCGGTCAATCAGCGGGTGCTGCTGCCGGTGATCCTGATGTTCTCGATCGTCGGGACCTTCGCGGTCAACAACGCGGTCTTCGACCTCTGGATCGCGCTCGGCCTCGGCTTTGTTGGCTGGTTCATGGAGGAGAACGGCTTTCCGATCGCGCCGATGGTGCTGGGGCTTGTGCTGGGCAAGATCGTCGAGGAGAGCTTCGTCAACTCGATGATGAAATCCGGCGGCGATCTCGTCAGTTTCATCGACCGGCCGATCGCCGGCGGGCTGGCGGCGGTGTTCCTGGCGATCTGGATCATCCCGCTTGGTCTGCGGGCCCGGGCCGCCCTGAGGAAGCGGTAGGAAACGCATGGACCGCGCGAGGGGCCCTCCCCCCGCGCGGCCCGGTTTCTCAGGCGTCGGCGATCACGTCCTGCCGCTGCGCGCCGAGCCCTTCGATGCCCAGTTCGACCACATCGCCCGCCTTGAGGTAACGCTGCGGCTTCATGCCCATGCCCACGCCCGGCGGCGTGCCGGTGGAGATCACGTCGCCCGGCATCAGGCTCATGAAGCGGCTGAGATAGCTGACCACATGGGCGACCCCATAGACCATGGTCTTCGTCGAGCCGTCCTGCATGGTCTCGCCGTTCACCTTCAGCCACATGGAGAGGTTCTGCGGATCGGAGACCGCATCCCTCGTCACCAGCCAGGGACCGATCTGACCGAAATTGTCGCAGCTCTTGCCCTTGGTCCACTGTCCGGCGCGCTCGGTCTGGAAGGCGCGCTCGGAAACGTCATTGGTCACGGCGTAGCCGGCGACATGGTTCAGCGCCTCGGCTTCGGAGACATATTTGGCCCGCTTGCCGATGATGACGGCCAGTTCGACCTCCCAGTCGGTCTTTTCCGAACCGCGCGGGATGATGATCGGGTCGTTCGGCCCGCAGATCGCCGAGGAGGCCTTCATGAAGATCACCGGCTCCGGCGGCACCGCCATGCCGCTTTCGGCGGCGTGATCGGCGTAGTTGAGGCCGATGCAGATGAACTTGCCGGTCCCGGCGACGCAGGGGCCGAGCCGGGCGGCCGGATCGACGACGGGGAGTCTGGAGAGATCGGCCTTGCGGATCGCCTCCAGCCCCTGATCGGAAAGCGCCGCGCCGCCGATATCCGGCACGACGCCGGAAAGGTCGCGGATGACGCCATCGGCGTCGAGAATGCCGGGTTTCTCCTCGCCGGCGGGTCCGTATCGCAACAGTTTCATAGTCTTCTCCTTCAGGAATTCGCCCAGCCGCCATCAATCACATGGGCGACCCCTGTGGTATAGGCGGATTCGTCGGCGGCGAGATAGACCGCAAGCGCCGCGATCTCCTCCGCCTTGCCGATCCGGCCCATGGGCTGACGGGCGACGAAGGCTGCGCGGGCGGCCTCGTAATCACCGGTGTCGCGAAGCCGCTGCTCCAGCGAGGGGCTTTCGACCGTGCCCGGGCAGATCGCGTTGCAACGCACGCCCGCCGCGACGAAATCGGCGGCGATGGATTTGGTGACGCCGATCACCGCCGCCTTGGTCGCGCCATAGACGAAGCGGTTGGGCGCCGCGATCACCGAAGAGGCGACCGAGGACATGTTGATGATCGACCCGCCGCCCTTCTCGACCATGCCCGGCAGGAAGGCGCGGCACATGCGATACATGGCGGTCACGTTGAGATCGAGCGAGAAGCGCCATTGCGCCTCGTCGCAATCGAGGATCGTGCCGTTGGCGACGAAACCCGCGCAGTTGAAAAGCGCATCGACGCCGCCCGCCTTCTCCACCGCCGCGGCGATGCTGTCAGGGTCGGTGACGTCGAGGCGCATGACGTCCAGCCCCGCCCCCTCCAGTTGCGCCAGCGCCTCCGCATTCACATCGGTGGCGATCACCCGCGCGCCTTCTTTCCGCATCGCCAGCGCCGAGGCGCGGCCGATCCCCTGCCCTGCGGCGGTCACCAGGCAGGTCTTGCCGTTCAGTCGTCCCAAAGTTCAAATTCCTTGCTGTAGGATGAAAACGTCGCTCAACCGGTCCTGACCTTAGCCCCGGTCCCGCCCGCCCAGGGGTAGCGGGCGATGATCTCGTCGGTCAGGGTCACGCCCAGCCCCGGCGCGGTCGGCGGCAGGATGCAGCCATCCTCGATCCGGAGCGGCTCGGCCATCAGCGCGTCGCGGAGCGGGAAGCCCCAGGTGGGGAATTCCTGAAGCCGCACGTTCGGCGTGGCGAAAGCCCAGTGGAGATTGGCCATCACCGTCGCCGAGGAGCCCCAGGCGTGCGGCACGACCTGAAGCCCGTGCAGGGCGGCGGCGGCGGCGATGCGCTGGCATTCAACGATCCCGCCCGAGGTGCAGGCGTCCGGCTGCACGATATCGACGCAGCGATTGCGGATCAGATGGCCGAATTCGGTGAGGCCGAACAGGGTCTCGCCGCCGCTGATCGGGATCGGCGAGGCGGCGCGGACCTCGGCCATGCCGTCATAATCGTCGGCGGCGAGCGGCTCTTCGAGCCAGGCGATGCGATAGGGTTCGATCGCGCGGGCGAAGGCGAGCGCGCGCTTCGCATCCCAAGGATCGGGATGCGAGCCCATCACCGCATCGACCATCAGGTCGATCTTCGGGCCAAGCAATTCGCGGCAGCGCGCGACCTTGGCCACGGCGGCGTCGAGATCGGTCGGAGTGCGGATCTTCACCCCGCGCACGCCCTCGGCGACATAGGATTTCATCTCTTCGGCTTCGAGATCGGCGGGCAGCTCCAGCCCGGCGGAGGCGTAGAAAGGCAGGCGCTCATGGGCGAGCCCGCCGACCAGCTTCCAGACCGGCAGCCCGGCGTCCTTGCCGGCGATGTCCCAGAGCGCGTTCTCGATGGCGCTGATCGCGTTGATCGAGGCCCCGACGCGGCCCCAGTATTTGCACGAAGCGACCAGCTTGCGCGTCAGCCGGGCCGCGTCGCGCGGGTCCTCGCCCACGAGCAGGCCCTCGAAATGGCGAACCATCGCCTGCGAGGCTTCGGGATAGAACCAGCCGCCGCCATAGGTGTCTCCAACGCCGTCGATCCCGCTGTCGGTATGGATGCGCAGCATGGAGGCGCTGGCGACGGACATGGAGCCGCCGGACCAGCGCGCGGCCTTCCGCTCGTCAAGCGGCGCCGAGAGAAGGATGGTTTCGATGGAGGTGATTTTCACGCCGACGACTTTCTATTGCTGAATGAGACGGTCCCGCCCCCAAAAGACGGGGCGGGACCCGAAAGCACTTATTCCTTCGCAAGGCCGATCTCGGCCAGATACGCCTTGTGGCTGGCGACAAGCGCCCCGGCCCCCGGGGTCTTCTTCGCCCATTCGTCCCAGACCCCGCGCACCACCTCGCGATAGGCGGCGCGGTCCTCGGCGCTCCAGTCGGAGAGCGTGACGCCCTCATCCGCGAGCTGGCGCGTCACCTGGCCGTTGGCCAGCTCGGTCCGCATCGCGACCTGAAGGCTCAGCTTCTGCATGGCGGTGTCGACGATCCGGCGCTCGGCGTCGGTCAGCCCTTCCCAGATATCGCTGTTGCAGGCGAGGTGATCCGCCGACATCGAGTGGAAACCCGGATAGGTCGTGTATTTGGCGATGTCGTAGAGCCCGAGGCTCTTGTTGGTCGAAAGATAGGAAGCGTCGGCCCCGTCGATGATCCCCGTCTCCAGCGCGGTGAAGATCTCGGAGAAATCCATCACCACCGGCTTGGCGCCGAGTCTGGTGAAGATTTCCGATTCCATGCCCGGCGGCGAGCGGAACTTGAACTCCTTCAGATCGGCGAGCGCGCCGACCGGCCGGGTCGAGGAGAGCGATTCCTGCCCGCCCGTGTGCCAGCCGATGAAGGTCATGCCGTCCTGGCCGTAAAGCTCGTTCAGCGCCTCGGTCCCGCCGCCGAAATAGAGCCAGGAAAGCTGCTGGAGCGGCGTGTCGTACCCGCCCATCAGGTCGGCGGCGAACTGGAAGGCCGGGTCCTTGCCGGTCAGGAAGCTGGCGTTGGTCATGTCGCAATCAAGGACGCCGTTGATCGCCGCGTCGAAAGCGCCGGCCGTGTCCACCAGCGCGTTGGAGAAATACATCTCCACATCCAGCGAGCCGCCCGACATGACCTCCACGTCATCGGCGAACTGCGCGATCAGCTCGCCCGTCGGGCTGCTTTCCGAATGCGGCGTCTGGATCCGCAGCGTGGTCTCGGCCGAAGCCGCCAGCGGCGCCGCGACCGCCGCCGAAAGCAGGGCGAGCCCCGCATGACATCTGGACAGGTTGAACATGTTTCCTCCGTTGGACTGTTCGAAATTCCTCGCGCGGCCCCTCAGCCGCGCAATTGCTCGCCGATCTCCTCGGCCGCAGCCCGGTAGGCGGCGAACACTTCCTCGACCCCGGGCGGATTGCTGCTGTCGATGCGGCGGATATAGGGGCAGGTCAGCGTGCACATGGCCTCGCCGTTCATATCCAGGATCGGGAAGGCGATGTTGATCACGCCTTCCAGCGTGGTGCTCGGCTCGCGCAGGTATCCCTGCGCCTGAATCCGGTCGAGCTTGGCGAGGAAGACCGCCCTCTCCTCCACCGGCTCGCCATCCACCGGCCGGTGGCTTTCGATCATGAACTCGCGCTGCTGCGGATTCTGGAACGCCGCCAGCGCCTGCCCCGAGCCGGAATTGTAGAGCCCGATATGCGACCCCGCCCTGAGCGACCAGCGCCAGAGGCCGGGCGTCGCGATCGGGGCCACGACGACGACATTGCCATCATCCCAGATCGCCAGATGACAGGATTGCTTGGTCGCCCAGGAGACGCGCCGCATGATCGGCTCGGAAATCTCGCGCATGCGCTGCATCGGCGGATAGGCGTTCGCCAGCGCCAGGAGCTTGAGGCTGAGCCGGTAGCGGTCTCCATCCGGCGTCGCGACCACGAAGCGGCGCTTCAGGAGCACGCTCAGCATGCGGTAGATCTCGTTCGGGGCGCGACCCAGGCCGCGCGCGATCTCGATCTGGGTCAGCGGTTCGGGCGTGACGGCGAGAAGCTCCAGTATGTCCAGCCCCTTGTCGAGAGCCGGCGCCGCATAGCGTTCGGTCGGAGCCTGCTTTTCCTTAACCGTCATGGCCTCCCGCCTCCCCTTTAGGGATCTTGCGCCGCGCAAGTTTCGTTTGACATATTCTTATTTCATTTATATACAAGTTGTCAACTTATATATGAGTTTGAATTCGCCGGTCAGGCGCAGAGAGGAAACAAACGCCATGGACAAGATCAGGGATCGCCTTCTGCAATGCTATTCGGGCGTGGTGCATGACGTGATGCGCGCCCAGGGGCTGCGCAATTTCACCCTGCCGTCGGAGATCACCCCGCTGATCGAGGGCCAGACCCTTTGCGGCCCGGCCTTCACCATCGAGGGCCATGTCGATGACGCCGCGGACGGCCATGAAACGCTGCTCGCACGGACGGGACTTCTTTCCAAGGCGCCCTCCGGGCATATCTGGGTCTCGCAGCCCAATGACCGGATCATCGCCCATATGGGCGAATTGTCGGCGGAGACGCTGCATGCGAAGGGCGTTCTCGGCTGCGTCGTCGATGGCGGCATTCGCGACACCGAATTCCTGAAGAAACTGAAATTCCAGAGCTGGCGGCGCTTCCACACCCCGCGCGATGTGGTCGGGCGCTGGCTGCCCAGCCGCACCGGTGCGCCGATCATCATCGGCGATGTCGTCATCAATCCGGGCGATTATCTGCTCGGCGACGGCGACGGCATGGTCCGGGTGCCCAGGGACGCCGCCGGCGACATCTCCGAAGCCGCCTTTCAGGCCATGAACACGGAGAACAAGGTCCGCACCGCAATCATGGATGGCGAGGACCCGCAGGCCGCCTATCTCAAGTTCGGAAAGTTCTGAGCCATGACCTGGCTCGACAGGATCCGGCCCATGCTCTGGCCGGCGGGTTTCGTCGCGGCGATGATGTGGGTGGTCTGGAACATGCCGGGCTATATCCTGCTGCTGGGCGGCGGGAGCGAGCGGCTGGCGGCGAAATATCAGCCTGCGGGGGCGCTCGACCTCCTGCTGCTGGCCGTCGCGCTCATATGCCTCTGCCTCGGCGTCGCCCGCGCGACCCCGGACGAGGGCGAGATCCCGGCGCACAACGTCATGGACCGTTTCGCCATCTTCATCGGCCGGGTGACCATGGCGCTGCTGCTGATCCTCGCGGCGGTGATCCCGTGGGAGATCACCATGCGCTACGCTTTCGCGGCGCCGACGCTCTGGGTGAACGAATTCTCGCTCTGGATCACCGGCTTCATCTTCTTCCTGTCGGGCGTCGTCGCGCAACGCCAGCGCAATCATATCCGCATCGACTTCGTGCATGCGCATATGCCCCGCCCGATGAAGAAGGCGGCGGATATCGTCTCCGCCGGCGCCGCCTGCCTCTTCGCCTTCGGCATTCTCTGGGGCAGCTATAACGAGATCACCAAGAAGTTCTTCAACTGGGAAACATTCGGCACCGCCTTCGATCCGCCGATCCCGGCGACGCTGATGCCGTTGATGGTGCTGGCGCTGCTGACCGTCGCCATTCAGGGCGTCGTCAATCTCATCATGGACTGGAAAACGTCCTGATCCCCCGCGCCTGTGGTCGGCTGTCCTTGGGAGGAGCGCCAGATGCTTGATGTCGGAACCATATCGCTGTTGCTGCTGCTGGGCATGTTCGCGCTGCTGATGCTCGGCGTGCCGCTCGGCTTCGCCTCGGGCACGCTGGCGATCGCCGTGCTCTACATGAAATTCGGCGATTCCATCTTCAGCAGTTTCGGGCGCGGGCCGCTCAACGTGCTGGGGCAGCGGGTCTACGGGCTGGTCACGGATTACGTGCTGATCTCGATACCGCTGTTCATATTGATGGCCAATCTCTTCGAGCGAACAGGCATCGCCGAGGAGATGTACGCCTCGCTCAACCGCTGGCTCAGCCGGACGCGCGGCGGCATCGCCATCGTCACCTGCATCATGGCTGTGATCATGGCGGCCATGTCCGGCATCATCGGCGGCGAGGTGGTGCTGCTGGGCCTGATCGCCCTGCCCCAGATGCTGCGGCTCGGCTATGATCAGCGGCTCGCGGTCGGGACGATCTGCGCCGGCGGCTCGCTCGGCACGATGATCCCGCCCTCGATCGTGCTGATCATCTACGGGCTGGTGACTGAAACCTCGGTCAAGGCGCTCTTCACCGCCAGTTTCCTGCCGGGCTTCATGCTGGCCGGTTTCTACATCGTCTATATCTTCTCGCTGACGCGGCTGCGCCCCGAAACCGCGCCGCTGGCCGAACCGCAGGAAGGCGAGCCGAGGGGGATGGAGAAATTCCTGCTCTTCGCGACCTTCCTGCTGACGGTGCTGACCGGTTTCGCCGTCGCGCTCATGCTGCGCGCGGGCTTCCTGTTCGCGACCGGCCAGAACCAGATCGCCGAGGTGCAGGCGCCGGTCACGCTCGGCATGACCTGGCATATCCCCTGGTTCATCGGGATCATCGCCGGCGCGCTGGCGCTGATCTTCGGCGCCCTGGGGCGCGAGCGGCTCCGCGATTCATGGGCCATGGGCAAGGGGCTGGTGGCGCCGCTGACGGTGGTCGGGGTTGTGCTCGGCTCGATCTATGGCGGCATCACCGGCATCACCGAGGCCGCCGCCATGGGCGTGGTCGCGGTGCTGATCATCGGGCTTTTGCGCCGCTCGCTGAATGTCGGCATGGTGATGGAGAGCCTTTCGCGCACCATCTCCGCGACCGGCACGATCATGTGGGTGACGCTGGGCGCGACCGCGCTCGCCGGGGCCTACACCATCGCCGGCGGCCCGGCCTTCATCGCCCAGTCCATCGTCGGCACGGATATTCCGACCATGAGCGTCATCCTGCTGATGATGCTGGTCTTCCTCGTGCTCGGCGCGCTGATGGACTGGGTCGGGATCGTGCTTCTGGTCATGCCGGTCTTCCTGCCGGTGGTGCAGAAACTGCCGGTGGCGGAGCTGGGCTTCATCGGCGGGATCGACGCGGCCCATGTCTCGGTCTGGTTCGGCGTCCTCTTCGCGATGAACATGCAGGTGAGTTTCCTGTCGCCTCCATTCGGGCCCGCGGCCTTTTTCCTGAAATCGGTCGCCCCGCCCGAGATCACGCTGGCGCAGATCTTCCGCGGCTTCGCCCCGTTCATCATGCTGCAATTGCTGGCGCTGGCCGCGCTTCTGGCCTGGCCGGGGATCGTGACGGCGCTGCTCTAGCGCCGGAGCCGGACGCGTTTCATCACGCCGCCGCGTTCAGGATCTCCATCGCGCCCTCAAGGGTGAACTTGCGCGGATTGGCGGCGGCGGTCGGGTCGAGGACCGACATTTCGGCGATCTTGCGGAAATCCTCCCGCTTCACGCCCAGCCCGGCCAGCGAGGCGGGAACGTTCAGATCGGCGCTCAGTCCGACCAGCCAGGCGCGGAACCCGTCAAAGCCGCCCTCGATCTCCAGATGCCGGGCCAGACGCTCGATCCTGCCTTCGATTTCGGGGCGGTTCCAGTCGAAGACAAAGGGCATGAGCACCCCGTTGGTCATGCCGTGATGGCAGTGATGGAGCGCGCCGATCGGATGCGACAGCGCATGCACCGCGCCGAGACCGCGCTGGAAGGCGATCGCGCCCATGGCGGAGCCGATCATCATCGCGCCCCGCGCCTCCATATCCGCGCCGTCGCGATAGGCGCGCAGCAGGTTCTCCCTGACCAGCCGCGCGCCTTCGAGCGAGATCCCGTCCGCGATCGGATGCGGGTACTTGCCGCAGAACGCCTCCACATTATGAGTCAGCGCGTCCATGCCCGCCCCCGCCGTCAGCACAGGCGGCAGGTTCAGCGTCAGCGCCGGATCGAGGATCGCGATCCCCGGCATCATCCTGTGATGGAAGATCAGCTTCTTGGTGCGGGTCTCCGCATTGGTGATCACCGCGACGCGGCTGACTTCGGAACCGGTGCCCGAAGTGGTGGGCGCGGCGATGATCGGCTGGATGGCGTCGGCGTCGGCGCGGGTCCACCAGTCGCCGATATCCTCGAAATCCCAGACCGGGCGGGTCTGATAGGCCATGAAGGCGACGGCCTTGCCCAGATCCAGCGCCGAACCGCCGCCAAGGGCGATCACGCCGTCATGCCCGCCGTCGCGAAACGCCTCCACCCCTTTCGCCAGCATGCGGTCGTCGGGATCGGGCTCCACCCCGTCGAAGATCGCGGCGCCGAAACCGGAATCGCTCAGGATCTGCCGCGCCTGCGCGACGATATCGAGCTTCGCCAGCGCGGAATCGGTCACGAGGAGCGGGTTCTTCATGCCCAGCTCCCGGCAATTGTCGCCAAGCCCGGCGATCCGGCCGGGGCCGAACCTGATCTTGGTGGGATAGGACCAATCGGCTGAGTACATTGGATATCTCCTCATTTCAGCGCATCGCCGACCAATCTGTCGGGCCGGGTCGCCCGGCGCCCTGTCGGCGCGCGCCCGGAGTCGATTCGCCCGACTTTCGTGCCCGAACCTCGCGGCGAAGTTGATATCCCGTTGGGGATATGCCGCGATGTCCGGTTTTCAGGGAGGCTTTCCCATCGCCGCGATCCGGGGGGCAACCCCGGCCCTGCGCCAACAGGACAACCGGGAGAAAGACATTGAAGCACGGATTGAGCCATTATCATCGCATCAACCGCCGCACCGCACTGAAGGGGCTCGGCGCCGCCGCGGCCACAGCGGCGCTGCCGCGCGCCGCCCTCGCGGCGGAGACCCTTCGCTACATGTGCTGGGAAGGCTACGATTCCGCCGCCGTGGCCGACCCGTTCAAGGCCGAACATGACGTCACCTTCGCGGGCGATCTCATCCCCGATTCTCCGGGCGGTTTCGCCAAGCTGGCCACGGGCGGGTATCGCGATGTGGACATCGTCTCCAGCGAC
>JBKECG010000048.1:0-2276 GCA_047974395.1 Pikeienuella sp.
CCGCGCGCACCCCCACGCGCGTTCCCACGAATTCGACACCCGCATCCCCATCGGCAAGACCGGCGACTCTTTCGATCGCTAGCACTGCCGCATGGAGGAGATGCGCGCAAGCACGAAGATCATGCGTCAGGCCCTTGAAAAGATGGATCAATGCAAGGGCGATCCGGTCATCACCCGTGACGGCAAGATCGCGCCGCCGCGCCGGGGCGAGATGAAACGCTCGATGGAGGCTCTGATCCATCACTTCAAGCTCTACACAGAGGGTTTTCACGTGCCCGCCGGCGAGGTTTACGCTGCGGTCGAGGCGCCGAAGGGCGAGTTCGGCGTCTATCTCGTCTCCGACGGAACCAACAAGCCGTATCGCGCCAAGCTGCGCGCGCCGGGTTTCCCGCATCTCGCCGCCATGGACCATCTCTGCACGGGCCATCAGCTCGCCGATGTCAGCGCCATTCTCGGCTCGCTCGACGTGGTGTTCGGGGAGATCGACCGCTAATGCTTCGCCGTCTTTATCACGAACAACCCGAAAGCTTCGCCTTCACGCCTGAAAATCAGGTCTGGGCCGAGGCGCAGATGGCGAAATATCCCGAAGGGCGGCGCGCCTCCGCCGTGATCCCGATCCTCTGGCGCGCGCAGGAGCAGGAGGGCTGGATCACCCGCCCGATCATCGAGACGGTGGCGAAGCTTCTGGGCATGGCCGAAATCCGGGTGCTGGAGGTCGCGACCTTCTATTTCATGTTCCAGATGAAGCCGGTCGGCTCGGTGGCGCATTTCCAGATCTGCGGCACGCTTTCCTGCATGATCTGCGGCGCCGAGGATCTGGTCGCCGTCTGCAGGGACCGGATCGCGCCGAACCCGCATCAGCTTTCCCCGGACGGAAAATTCTCCTGGGAGGAGGTGGAGTGCCTCGGCGCCTGCTCGAACGCGCCGATGGCGCAGATCGGCAAGGATTACTACGAGGATCTGACCGCCGCGCGTTTCGCCGAGATGATCGACGAATTCGCCGCCGGCGAGGTTCCGGCGCCGGGTCCGCAGAACGGGCGCTACGCCTCCGAACCTGTCACCGGGCTGACATCGCTGAAGATCCCGCAGGCGGAGCGCACGCCCGAGAACGCCTCGATGACGCTGGCGCGGGAGCGGGGCGACACGACGCTGCGGATCGTGGACGGGCGCGGAGTCTCGCGGCCCGCATACCCGCATGGCGGGGCGCATGCGGCGGCGGCGGAGCCCGCCGCGCCAGCGCCGGTGAAAGCGGAGCCGGAACCGGCGCCGGGCGCGCCAGCCGGCGCAAACGGCCCGGCGCTGCTGAAGGCGGCGCGTGAAGGCGCCGCCGATGATCTCAAGAAGATCAAGGGAGTCGGCCCGAAACTTGAGGGTTTGCTTAACGAGCTTGGCGTCTATCATTTCGACCAGATCGCCGGCTGGGGCGCCGAGGACGTGGCCTGGGTCGATGAACGGCTGAGCTTCAAGGGGCGTATCGAGCGCGAGGAATGGGTCGAACAGGCCCGCCAACTGTCGGCCGAGGGGTGAAAGCGCGGGCGAGGGGGCGAGCGCCCCGGAACCCGTCTGCTGAGGGAAGAGTGCGATGCTGGACGACACGGACCGGATCTTCACCAATCTCGACGGGATGCATGACCGCTCCCTCGCCGGCGCGCGGGCGCGCGGGCATTGGGACGGCACCGCGGGGCTGATCGCGCGCGGGCGCGACAAGATCATCGAGGAGATGAAGGCCTCGGGCCTGCGCGGGCGCGGCGGGGCCGGTTTTCCGACCGGGCTGAAATGGTCCTTCATGCCGAAGGAATCCGATGGCCGCCCGGCCTATCTGGTCATCAACGCCGATGAATCCGAGCCCGGCACCTGCAAGGACCGGGAGATCATGCGCCACGATCCGCATAAGCTGATCGAGGGAGGCCTGATCGCCAGCTTCGCCATGGGCGCGAATAATTGCTACATCTACCTTCGCGGCGAATATATCCGCGAGCGCGAGGCGCTTCAGGCTGCGATCGACGAATGCTATGACGCCGGGCTCCTCGGCCCGAACGCGGCGAAATCGGGCTGGGATTTCGATCTCTACCTGCACCACGGCGCCGGGGCCTATATCTGCGGTGAGGAAACCGCGCTGCTCGAAAGCCTTGAGGGCAAGAAGGGCATGCCGCGGCTGAAGCCGCCGTTTCCGGCCAACACCGGCCTTTACGGTTGCCCGACGACTGTGAACAACGTCGAATCCATCGCCGTCGCGCCGACGATCCTGCGCCGGGGGCCGGACTGGTTCTCCAAAT
>JBKECG010000095.1:0-9975 GCA_047974395.1 Pikeienuella sp.
CCGCGCCTGTCGGCGCGGCCAATCCCCCATTCCACGCGCGGGTGGAGACGCCCGCGGCGAAAAGGTGAGCAAATGCCCAAGGTATTGATTTCAGACGAACTCTCCGAAGCCGCCGTGCAGATTTTCCGCGACCGCGGGGTCGAGGTGGATTTCCAGCCCAAGCTCGGCAAGGACCCCGAAAAGCTGAAGGCGATCATCGGCGGCTATGACGGGCTCGCCGTGCGCTCCGCCACCAAGGCGACGGCCGAGATCATCGCCGCCGCCGACAATCTGAAGGTGATCGGCCGCGCCGGCATCGGCGTTGACAATATCGACATCGCCGCCGCTTCGGCCAAGGGGATCGTGGTGATGAACACGCCCTTCGGCAATTCGATCACCACCGCCGAGCACGCCATCGCGATGATGTTCGCCTGCGCGCGGCAGATCCCGGCCGCCGACGCCTCGACCCAGGCCGGCAAATGGGAGAAATCCCGCTTCATGGGCTCGGAGATCACCGGCAAGGTGCTGGGGCTGCTCGGCTGCGGCAATATCGGCTCCGTGGTCGCCGCGCGCGCGATCGGCCTCAGGATGCGGGTGATCGCCTATGACCCGTTCCTCTCCGCCGACCGGGCGCGCGAGCTGGGCGTCGAGAAGATCGAGGAGATAGAGGCGCTGCTGGCGCGGGCGGATTTCGTCTCGCTGCATCTGCCGAAGACCGAGAAGACGGCGAATATCCTCTCCGCCGCGCGGATCGCGAAGATGAAGCCGGGCGCGCGGCTGATCAACTGCGCCCGCGGCGGGCTGGTCGATGAGGCCGCCGTGGCGGCGGCGCTGAAATCCGGCGCGCTGGCCGGCGCCGCTTTCGATGTGTTCTCGGAGGAGCCGGCGAAGGAGAGCGTGCTTTTCGGGTGTCCGAATTTCGTCGCCACCCCGCATCTCGGGGCCGCGACTTCGGAGGCGCAGGAGAATGTCGCGCTGCATGTCGCCGAGCAGATGGCGGATTACCTGATGCAGGGCGCGATCTCCAACGCGATCAACGCCCCTTCGGTCACCGCTGAGGAAGCCCCGCTCCTCAAACCCTGGATCGGCGTCGCGGAAACTCTGGGCGGTTTCGCCGGGCAGGTCACGGAGAACGCGATCAAGGAGATCGAGATCGAATATGTCGGCGAGGTCGGCGAGTTGAACCTGAAGCCGCTGACCGCGGCGCTGGTCGCCTCGCTGCTGACGCCGCTGGTCGGGGAGGGGACGGTGAACATGGTCTCCGCCCCGCTGGTCGCGCGCGAACGCGGGGTGAAGATCGCCGAGACCCGCAAGGACGCGCAGGGCGCCTATGGCTCCTATGTGCGGCTGATCGTGACGACCGAGGTCCAGACCCGCGCCGTCGCCGGCACCGTCTTTGGCGACGGCAAGCCCCGGATCGTGCAGATCAAGGGCATCGGGCTGGAGGCGGAGCCGATGACCAACATGCTCTACACCACCAATTCCGACACGCCGGGCTATATCGGCGCGCTCGGGCAGAAGCTCGGCGCGCTCGGGATCAACATCGCCACTTTCGCGCTCGGCCGGGCCGAGAAGGGCGGCGAGGCGATCGCGCTTCTGGGCGTCGATGAGGAGCTGGACGCGGCGATGCTGACGGAGATCGCCGGCCTGCCGCAGGTGTTGCAGGCCAAGGCGCTCCGGTTCTGAGGGAGCCGCGCTTGCGGAAGATCAATATCCCGGCGCTTTCGCCGGGATATTCAGATGGTTCAGGATGGTGCGCGACCCTTGTCAAGAAAGCGTCGCATGACGTGTTTAAGGACCGGGAGTCACCTCAGGGGAGCAAAGCATGAATGATCCCGAGCCCGGCGGCGAATCCGACTGGCTGGAGTCGGAACTGGCCGACACGCTTGACGAGAATTACGAGATCGAGCTGGAGGATGTCGCGCTCAGCCGCGAAATCCGCCGCATCTATGACAAGGCGCATCCGCCGACGCTGGAGCGACGCGACTATTTCGACAAGCTGCTGAAACTCCAGTCGGAGCTGATCAAGCTTCAGGACTGGGTGGCGCATGAAAAGAAAAAGGTCGTGGTGCTGTTCGAGGGCCGCGATTCCGCCGGCAAGGGCGGGGTGATCAAGCGGATCACCCAGCGGCTGAACCCGCGCGTCTGCCGCGTCGTCGCGCTGCCGGCCCCGACCGAGCGTGAAACGACCCAATGGTATTTCCAGCGTTACGTGCCCCATCTTCCGGCTGGCGGCGAGATCACGCTTTTCGACCGCTCCTGGTACAACCGCGCCGGGGTCGAGCGGGTGATGGGCTTCGCCACCGAGGATGAGGTCGAGCAGTTCTTCAACGACGTGCCGGAATTTGAGCGGATGCTGGTCCGCTCCGGCATCATCCTGGTGAAATATTGGTTCTCGATCACCGACGAGGAACAGCAGCTCCGCTTCCTGATGCGTATTCACGACCCGATGAAACAGTGGAAGCTCTCGCCGATGGACCTCCAGTCCCGCGTGCGGTGGGAGAAATACACCAAGGCGAAGGAGGAGATGCTGACCCGGACCAGCATCCCCGAAGCGCCCTGGCATATCGTCGAGGGCAACGACAAGAAGCGGGCGCGGCTGAACTGCATCGACCATCTGCTGACGCAGGTTCCCTATGGCCCGGTTCCGCATGACGAGGTCTTCCTGCCGGAACGCATCCACAACCCCGAATATGAACGGCGGGTGTTGCCGGACGATCTTTACGTGCCGAAGAAATACTGAACCGCCTCCGGCGCGGCGATCAGCGCGGCGCCGGCCAGAAGCGCGGCCCAGCCGCGCCAGAGCAGCCGGACCGCGGCGCGGATATCGGCGGGGCCGGCCTCGCGCCGGCCCTCTTCGTTGATCCAGGGCTGCGCGGTCATCGCCCCGCCATAGGCGCGGGGGCCAGAGAGCGCGATCCCGAGCGCGCCGGCCATCGCCGCCTCCGGCCAGCCGGCGTTTGGCGAACGGTGGATCGCGCCGTCGCGAAGCGCGACGCGGAGCGCGCGCAAGGAACCGGCGCCGAGCGCCAGCAACAGCGCCGAGACCCGCGCCGGAATCAGGTTCAGCGCGTCGTCGAAACGGGCGGCGGCCCAGCCGAATTCCCCGTGTCGCGCGGTCCGGTGGCCGATCATCGAATCGGCAGTGTTGGCCATCTTGTAGATCATCAGCCCCGGCAGGCCGAAAAGCGCGAACCAGAACACCGGCGCGACGACGCCATCGGAGAAATTCTCCGCCGCGCTCTCGATCGCGGCGCGGGTGATGGCCGGCTCGTCGGCCTCGGCCACATCCCGCCCGACGATCTTGGCCACCTCCGCGCGCCCGGCGGCCAGCGATCGCTCCAGCCCGGCGGCGACGGCCAGCACATGATCGGCGAGCGAACGCTGCGCGAGCAGGATCGCGCCGAGGATGATTTCGGGAAGGGTGGAAAAGGGCAGGGCCTCGATCAGCGCGCCCAGCCCCCCGGCGCACGAGAGCAGCAGCGCGAGCGCCGCCGCGCCCTTCGCCCGCCGCCCTGCGCCGGTATTGAGCCGCGCGTCCAGCGCCCCGACCGCGCGCCCCATCAGCACCGCCGGATGGGGCAGGCGACGCCAGAGCGGTTCGGGCTCGCCGAAAAGCGCATCCAGGATCATGGCGGCGAGGAGGATCATGCGGCGCGTCATCCTTCGGCGGGGCGGCGCGCTTATCGGGCCGCCCTTGCGCGCCGTCAAGCCGGGCGCATCGCCAGCGCGCGGCGGAACGGATAGAAAGGGCGGCGAAACAGCGAGGCGGAGACATGCGAAACCAGAGGGACGCGGCGCTGATCTACTGCGCCGATTGCGCGCCCGAGGGGACGCGCGCCGCGCTCGCCGCCGCGCTGGAGGCGGCCGGGCTGACCGCCCGCCTCCGGCTGGCCTCGGCGCCCGGTCTCGGTTCCTGCGACGCCCCGGTCGCGCTGGCGCTGCGCGGAGAGGGGCGGGCGGCCTATCTCTTCGCCGGGGTCGCGCCGGCGACGGATGGGGAGGATATCGGCGCGACCTGCCGGCTCTGGCTGGAGAGCGAAGCCGGCTGGATAGAGGACGCCCGGCCCTGCGGGCGGCTCAGGTTCCTGCTGAAGGCGCGGGTGCCGGGCTGAAAACTTCAGGGCGCCGTCGCCATGGCCGCCACCGGCGCGCCCTCGACGCTCAGCGGCCGATGATCGTTGGCGTTCAGCGAGACCATGACCTTCGCGCCCTCGGGCAAGGCGGCGAGATGCGCCCAGGGCCCGTAAAGGCGGGCGATCTTCATCCCGTCCACATGGATATGCGCATGGCCCTCGCCCGGCGCGGCCGCCATGCCGGCCTTTTCCGGGGCGAAGCGGAAATTCCTCACCTCCGCATGCAGGGTCCAGCCGGAGACCGGATCAGGGGTCAGCGTCATCTCGACGCCGGGGGCCTCCGGCCCGGCGGGCAGATCCAGCGGGGCCATGGCGCCGTGGTCATGTCCGCCCATGCCCATGCCGCCCGCGCCCATGCCGCCGGAGACGAAACCGAGCCCGCCGCCGAAGACGAGCCCGATCGCGAGAAGCGCGAGACGATCCAAGACGCGCCCCGGCTCACGCCCGCGCCGCCGCGCTCTCCCGCACGGCCTCGCGCCGCCAGAAGAAGCCGGCGAACCCGCCCAGCATCACCCAGGCGGCCATGCCGACGCCGAAGGCGCGGGCGGCGAAGAGCCCGCCAAGCTCGGTCGGGACCGGGCCGGTGAAGGCGTCAGGCTCCGGCGCGCCATAGAGATGCGGCGTCAGCAACAGGATGACGGCGACGCCCCAGGCCGCCCAGCCGCCGCCAAAGGCGATCAGCCAGAGCGCGACCGCGGTCGCGGCGGCGGTGATCAGCCACCAGCCCTGCCGGGCGAAGACATCGGCCGCGGCGACGCCCGGAACCTCGGGCGCGAGGCTGAAGCCCGGCGCGAAATGAAAGGCGATGAAGCCGGCGAGCCCCCAGAGCAGCCCCGCGCGCGGCGTGATCGAGGCCCCGCGCGCCTCCGTCAGCGCCATGACCGCCACAAGGATCAGCGCGTAGCCGGAATAGGTCAGCATCGAGAAAAGCACGCTCAGCCCGTCCCGCATCGGGTCGATCCCGCCGAGATCGGGATGGGCGCTGGCCGGCTCCGCCCCGAAATGAACCAACTCGCCGGTCTCGTACAGCTCCGCATGCAGCAGCACCGGCTGCACGAAGATGAGTTGAAGAACGGCGCCCAGCAACCCGGCGGCCGCGCCGGCGAAAATGGCGGCGATGACGATTCGCGAAAAGAAGGCCATGGTCGGATGTTTCCCGTTTTATCCCGGAATGATCGCCGAACGGATCGGCTCAGGGCCGATCCGACGCGCGGGTCCCGATGTTCAGTTGCGAAGGGTGGGCCGAAGGCCCCTAATGGCAGGGAAAGCCGGTGGCGTGACGCACGTCATGGGCCGCGTCATGCAGCGCGCCGAACTGCGCCAGCCCGCTCACATAGAGCATGCCGAAGCCGATAAAGGCGGCGAAAGTCGCCGAAACCAGGGTCGAACCCAGACTGGCCGCACGGATGGTTCCGGTTGTCGTCATGTCAATCTCCTCTCCGTCTCACCCGACGGTTGGCTGCGTTGCGTCTGGCAGGTCTCCTGGCTCGCGGGTCGTCGCGCTTCGTCCGCCTTCCCCCCGGTTGTCCCGGAAGTGGCTCTTCGGACGGGCGCTCTCCGCTCACAGTCGCGGGGGCGGCTCCGGCATTGGTCTTTCGACCGCACCGTATTCCCTTTTCAGCGCCGGCTTTCACCGACGACGCCAAACCAGATCAATTAATCCGCTTCATTGGTGTTTCGCAACCAGGAAACCGTCGGTTCACGCCGTTTTCGGAGAATATAGATATCCATGATCCAGCCGCGCCGCGCCCGCGCCGCGGCCCGTTCCTCGACGATCCGCGGCCCGGCTTCGGCCAGCGGGCCGGCGATCAGGATCTCGTCCTCCATGCCGAGGCACGCGCCCCACCAGATATCGAAACCTTCAGGCGGAAGGGTGCGGAAGGCGCAGGCGCCGTCCAGCATCACCGCGGCGGTGTCGGCGCCGGGCGGCCAGCCCTCTTCGCGAAGCCGCCGCCCGGTGGTGATCACGGCGGGTTCGCCAAGCCCGGCGAGGGTGATGCGATGCGCCGCCGTCAACGCCTGAAGCGCGGTGATCCCCGGCACGACGCGAACAGCCGGCGGCGCCAGCCGCCCGGCGATGCGGAGCGAGCTGTCATAGAGAGAGGGATCGCCCCAGATGAGAAGCGCGACCCGCGCCGCGCCCGGCCGCGTCGCCATCGCCGCGCGCCAGGCCGTGGCGATGGCGTCGTGCCATTCCTCTACCCCGTCGAGATAATCGCCGTCCTTGCGGCGAACCGGCAGGTCGAATTCGGCCACTTCAGCCGGCTCGCCGGCCAGCGCGCGCTCCAGTATCTCCCGCCGCAGATCGGCGAGTTCCGCCTTTTCCGGCCCCTTGCGCGGGATCAGCACCAGATCGGCCTCGCGAAGCGCCTTCGCCCCCTCCAGCGTCAGGTGATCGGGATTGCCGGCGCCGACGCCGACCAGCAGCAACTCACGCATCAGGATCCCCCGTAGCCGCGATCAGATGAAAGAAAGTGCCGCTGACCCGGTCGCGGATCGAACCGGTTTCCGCGATCGCCGCGCCCTCGGCGTCCTCGACATGGGCGAGGGGGGCGTCAGGCTGGTCGAGAATGGTGGAGTAATGGAATTCGTGCCCGCGCAGCACCGCCCCGGCTCCGAACCCCGCCGCCGGGGCGGCGAGCCGGGCGCGCCGATAGCCGAGATGCAGCCGGCGTTTCTCATAACTGGTGACGAGGCCGAGAAGCCCGGCCATCTCATGCCGCGCCCCCTCCTTGTCCACCAGCCCGGCGCCGAGCGCCATGTAGCCGCCGCATTCGCCATGGACGGGCCGCGTCCGCGCATGCCGGCGCAACGCTTCGCGAAAGCGGCCGGCGGCGGCGAGGCGGCCGGCGTGAAGCTCGGGATAGCCGCCCGGCAGCCAGACCAGATCGGCCGCCGCGTCGGGCGCCTCGTCGGCGAGGGGAGAGAAGGGCATGATCTCCGCGCCCGCGCGCCGCCAGCCCTCCAGCTGATGCGGGTAGATGAAGGAGAAGGCGGCGTCCATGGCCAGCGCGATCCGCTGCGCCGGCGGGCGTGGCAGGGCGCCGGGCGTGGGGATGGCGACGCTGGCGGCGGCGGCGCGGATCTCGGCGATATTCACATGTTCGCGCAGGAATGCGGCGTAACCCGCTATGGCGGCGTCAAGATCCGGGTGTTCGACCGCCTGCACAAGGCCCAGATGCCGCTCCGGCAGCGCCAGATCGCCGCGCCGGGGCAGGGCGCCGAAGACATGCACGCCGGCGCGCTCCATCCCCAGCCGGGCCAGGCGTTCGTGGCGCGGGCTGGCGACGCGGTTCAGGATCACGCCGGCCAGAGGCGGCGCGCCCGGATAGTCGCGGAACCCGAGCGCCGTCGCCGCCGCCGATTGCGCCTGTCCGCCGACATCCAGCGCCAGCGCCACGGGCCAGCCCATCAGCGCCGCGGTCTCGGCGCTGGAGCCGGTCCCGGTCGCGCCGGGTTTCGCCACCCCGTCGAAAAGCCCCATCGAGCCTTCGGCGATGGCGATATCGGCGCCCGCGGCCTCCGCCGCCACCGCGCCCAGAAGCGGCGCCGGCATCGCCCAGCCGTCCAGATTGAACGAGGCCCGGCCGGAGGCGGCGCGGTGAAAGGCGGGGTCGATATAATCGGGGCCGGATTTGAACGGCTGCACCACCAGCCCTTCGTCCCTGAGCGCCCGGATCAGACCCAGCGTCACCGTGGTCTTGCCGGCGCCGGAGGACGGCGCGGAGACGAGTATGCCTGGCGGATTACGCATCGGCCCGCCCCGGCCGGAAACGCCGGTCGTAATCGGGGGCGTAGAGCCGGCTGTCGCCGACATCGGCGGCGCCAAGCGTGGGGCCGACAAGGATCAGCGCGGTGCGCTCGACGCCCTCGCCAAGCGCGGCCTCGATGCCGGAAAGCGGCGCGCGGACGATTTTCTCATCCGGCCAACTGGCGCGGTAAACCACGGCGGCGGGGCAGTCGGGGCCGTAGAAGGGCGTCAACTCCTCCACCACGCGGGCGAGGACATGGATCGAGAGATGCACCGCCAGCGTCGCCCCGGTGGCGGCGAAATTGGCCAGCGTTTCGCGCTCCGGCATGGCGGAGGCGCGACCCGATGTCCGCGTCAGCACCAGCGATTGCGCGACGCCCGGCAGGGTCAGTTCCGCGCCGAGCGCGGCGGCGGCGGCGGCGAAGGCCGGCACGCCGGGGGTGATGCTTACGGGAATGTTCTCTTCGCGGAGGCGCCGGAGTTGCTCCCCCATCGCCGACCAGACCGAAAGATCGCCGGAATGCAGCCGGGCGACATCCCGCCCCGCCTCATGCGCGGCGCGGCACTCGACGATGATCGCCTCCAGATCCATCGGCGCGGTGTTCACGATCCGCGCGCCTTCCGGGCAATGGGTCAGCACCGCTTCGGGCACCAGCGAGCCGGCGTAGAGGCAGACCGGGCAAGAGGCGATCAGGTCGCGCCCGCGCAAGGTCAGAAGGTCGGGCGCGCCGGGGCCGGCGCCGATGAAATGGACGGTCATGTCGGCTCTCCTTCGGCCAACGCGCAGCTCGCCATGCCGTCGGGCGAGAGGCTGCGCGGCGCGATCAGCCGCGCGCCCGGCCCGGCGGCGGCCAGCGCCGCAGCCTCGGCGACGCTGCCGACGCCGCGATGCGCGCGGACGGTGGCGGATTGGGTCAGGGT
The DNA here is from genome assembly GCA_047974395.1 of Pikeienuella sp. Classification (GTDB taxonomy): domain Bacteria; phylum Pseudomonadota; class Alphaproteobacteria; order Rhodobacterales; family Rhodobacteraceae; genus Pikeienuella. The sequence continues at coordinate 8,788 of JBKECG010000095.1, forward strand.
CTCCATCCCGGCCATCGTCTCGGCGGCGACGGGGCGGAGCGGCAGGTCGAGCGCCGCGGCGAGCGCGATCAGCGCCGGGGCTGCGGCCTTGTCTGTCGGCGCGGCCAGCGCATCGACCGGGCGCGCGGCGGCGGCCTCATAGGCGGCGCGAAGGCTCTCCTCCGTCGCCGCTTTGCGAAACCCGAAACCGGCGGCGATCATTTCGTCACGCTCCATTGCGTGATCGGCCGGCGCGGCGACCAGCCGCGCTTGCCGCCGAGCGGCGCGGCGTCGGAGAGTTCGATCCGCAGGAGCGCGCCGCCGCGGGCGGCGTGCTGCGCCGCCAGCAGCGCCTCCGATTCCAGCGTCACCGCATTGGCGACCAGCCGCGCGCTCTCCGGCATCAAGGGCCAGATCTTCTCCAGCATGGCGGCCGAAAGCCCGCCGCCGATGAAGACCGCATCGGGCGGGGCCTTCCCGACCAGCGCCGAGGGCGCGCGCCCCTCGAAGACAAAGAGCCGATCGGCGCCGAGCCTCCCGGCATTTTCGCGGATGCGGGCGGCGCGGGCCGGGTCGGCCTCGACGGCGATGGCGCTGTTGGCGGGATGGGCCAGCAGCCATTCGATCGAGATCGAGCCCGAGCCGGCGCCGATATCCCAGAGCCGCTCGCCGGGTCGGGGGGCGAGGGCGGAAAGCGTCAGCGCCCGAACGGGTTGTTTGGTGATTTGGCCATCATGGCCGAAGAATTCATCCGGCCGTCCGGCGGCGGGGAGGGCGGGGCCCATGCCCCTGACTTCGAGCGCGGCGAGAACAGGATGCGCTATCCCGCTGATCTTGAATTTTTCCGCCCGCGCCTCGCGGATGCGTTCGCGAGGCCCGCCAAGCGCCTCCATCACCACCATCCGCGTGGCGCCGAAACCCAGCCCGGCCAGATGAGCGGCCAGCGCCGTGGGGGCCTCGCCATCGCGGAGCAGCGCCAGAATGCGGGCGCCGGGGGCGAGATGCGGGCGGAGCCGCCCGAAGGGCGCGGCGTGAAGGGCGATGCGCGTCGTATCCTCCTCGGCCCAGCCGAGCCGGGCGGCGGCGAGCGCGAGGGCGGAGGGGCCGGGCAGGGCGCGCCATTCGCCGGGTGCCAGCGCCTGGGCGATGGCGGCGCCGGCCCCGTGCAGGAACGGGTCGCCCGAGGCCAGCACGGCGACCCGGCGGCCG
>JBKECG010000135.1:0-2914 GCA_047974395.1 Pikeienuella sp.
GCGCGCCGGATGGTCCGACGCCTTCGCAAGATCCATCATCGGCCAAATGCGATAGCCTTGGGCGAGGGCCGAACCGCCCTTGACATGATTCCCCGCCGCTCATAGAAGCCGCACATCGCGCCCGGACCTCGTCCTGTCGCGGCGAATTAAATGCCCAGTTTGGCGACCATGATCCGGGCTTCGGCCTCGATCCTCTGATTTCCCGCCAAGGACGGCCGACAGGCCGGTCTTTGGCGTTTCGCGCGTTCCGGCGGGGCCGGAGCGCATGACATGAAGTAATGATGGGGTGTGAGCCCGATGCCCACGATCCAGCAGCTGATCCGGAAGCCCCGGCAGCCGAAACCGGTGCGCAACAAGTCCCTGCATCTGGAGGCTTGCCCCCAGAAGCGCGGCGTTTGCACCCGCGTCTACACGACGACGCCGAAGAAGCCGAACTCGGCGCTTCGCAAGGTCGCCAAGGTGCGCCTGACCAACGGTTTTGAGGTGATCTCGTACATTCCCGGCGAGGGTCACAACCTTCAGGAGCACTCGGTGGTCCTGATCCGCGGCGGCCGCGTGAAGGACCTTCCGGGCGTCCGCTACCACATTCTGCGCGGCGTGCTCGACACCCAGGGCGTGTCGTCCCGCCGTCAGCGCCGTTCGAAATACGGCGCCAAGCGTCCGAAGTAAGGAGAGCGCGCAATGTCTCGTCGTCATTCCGCGGAAAAGCGTGAGATCCTGCCGGACGCCAAATATGGCGACCGCGTGCTCACGAAATTCATGAACAACCTCATGTTCGACGGCAAGAAATCCGTCGCCGAGGGGATCGTCTACGGCGCGCTGACCCGCGTCGAGGACAAGATGAAGCGCGCGCCGGTGGAAGTGTTCCACGAGGCGCTGGACAACATCAAGCCGAGCGTCGAGGTCCGTTCCCGCCGTGTCGGCGGCGCGACCTATCAGGTTCCCGTCGAGGTGCGCCCCGAGCGCCGCGAGGCGCTGGCGATCCGCTGGCTGATCAAATCCTCCCGCGCGCGCAACGAGCACACGATGGAGGAGCGCCTCGCCGGCGAGCTGATGGACGCGGTCAACGGCCGCGGCGCCGCCGTGAAGAAGCGCGAAGACACGCACAAGATGGCCGACGCCAACAAGGCGTTCAGCCATTACCGCTGGTAAAGACCCCGAAGGACTGGACCCATGGCCCGCGATTACCCGCTCGAGCGTTACCGCAACTTCGGCATCATGGCGCATATCGACGCCGGCAAGACGACCTGCACGGAGCGCATCCTCTATTACACCGGCAAGTCCCACAAGATCGGCGAAGTCCATGACGGCGCCGCGACGATGGACTGGATGGAGCAGGAGCAGGAGCGCGGCATCACCATCACTTCGGCCGCGACCACGACCTTCTGGGAGCGGACCTCGACCGGGACCGAGGCCGAGACGCCGAAGCACCGCTTCAACATCATCGACACCCCGGGCCACGTGGACTTCACCATCGAGGTCGAGCGTTCGCTCGCCGTGCTCGACGGCGCGGTCTGCGTTCTGGACGCGAACGCCGGCGTCGAGCCGCAGACGGAGACCGTCTGGCGCCAGGCCGACCGCTATCATGTTCCGCGGATCGTCTTCGTCAACAAGATGGACAAGATCGGCGCCGATTTCTTCAACTGCGTGCGCATGATCAAGGATCGCACCGGCGCGCAGCCGATGCCGGTCCAGTGCCCGATCGGCGCCGAGTCGGAGCTTGAGGGGATCATCGACCTGATCACCATGGAGGAGTGGACCTGGAAGGGCGAGGATCTGGGCGCGACCTGGACCCGGCAGCCGGTCCGCGACGAGCTGAAGGACAAGGCCGAGGAGATGCGGGCCGAGATGATCGAACTCGCCGTCGAGCAGGACGACGCGGTCATGGAGGCCTATCTCGAAGGCGAGGAGCCGGACGCGCCGACCCTTCGCCGGCTGATCCGTCAGGGCACGCTTGCGATGGCCTTCGTGCCGGTGCTCGCGGGCTCCGCCTTCAAGAACAAGGGCGTGCAGCCGCTGCTGAACGCGGTGATCGACTTTCTTCCCGGACCGCTCGACGTGAAGCCCTATATGGGCTTCAAGCCGGGCGACGAGGAAGAGGTCCGCGACATCGCGCGTTCGGCCGATGACGGCCAGCCCTTCGCCGGCCTCGCCTTCAAGATCATGAACGACCCCTTCGTCGGCTCGCTGACCTTCACGCGGATCTATTCCGGCACGCTCGCCAAGGGCGGCCAGATGCTGAACGCGACCAAGGGCAAGAAAGAGCGGATCGGGCGCATGATGATGATGCACTCGAATAACCGCGAGGAGATCGAGGAGGCTTTCGCCGGCGACATCATCGCGCTTGCGGGCCTGAAGGACACCACCACCGGCGACACGCTCTGCGACCCGCAGAACCCGGTCGTGCTGGAGACGATGACCTTCCCCGATCCGGTGATCGAGATCGCGGTCGAGCCGAAGACCAAGGCCGACCAGGAGAAGATGAGCCAGGGTCTCCAGCGCCTCGCGGCCGAGGACCCGTCATTCCGCGTCTCCACCGATGTCGAATCCGGCCAGACGATCATGAAGGGCATGGGCGAGCTTCATCTCGACATTCTCGTCGATCGGCTCCGCCGCGAGTTCAAGGTCGAGGCCAATGTCGGCGCGCCGCAGGTCGCCTATCGCGAGACGGTGAGCCACGAGGCCGAGATCGACTACACGCACAAGAAGCAGTCGGGCGGCTCCGGTCAGTTCGCGCGCGTCAAGATGGTGATCAAGCCGACCGAGGCTGGCGAGGGGTATTCCTTCGAAAGCAAGATCGTCGGCGGCGCGATCCCGAAGGAGTATATCCCGGGCGTCGAGAAGGGCATCAAGTCCGTCATGGATTCCGGCCCGCTCGCCGGCTTCCCGGTGATCGACTTCAAGGTCGAGCTGC
>JBKECG010000149.1:0-2523 GCA_047974395.1 Pikeienuella sp.
GCGCGCCGACGACCCCGGGGGCCCCGGTCAGCAGCACGCACTCGGGCGGCGCCGCCGGCGGGGCCATGGGCGCGGCGGGGCGGATCGTCCGATCCAGCGGCAGATCGGCGCGCCAGCTTTCATCCGCCCGCGCCTCGCCGCCTTCGATCCGCCGCGCCAGCGCGGCGATGCTGGAGGCGTCGAAAAGATCGAGCGCGCGGAGCGTGACGCCGAAACGATCCTCGATCGCGGCGACCAGCCGCGTGACCATCAGCGAATCTCCGCCAAGATCGAAGAAATCATCCTCCGCCCCCGGCGTCTCGACGCCCAGAAGATCGGCGTAGAGCCCGGCCAGCGCCAGCTCCACCGCCCCTTCGGGCGCCCGCCCCCCGCCGGCGCGGGGCGCGGGGTCGGGCAGCGCGCGCATGTCGAGCTTGCCGTTCACCGTAAGCGGCAACCGGTCCAGCCAGACGAAGGCGTCGGGGATCATGTGGCGCGGCAGGGCGCGCAGGAGATGGGCGCGGATATCGGCGTCCGGCGCCGGCGCGCCGCCGGCGACCAGCCAGGCGACGAGGCGCTGGCCCTCGGCCCCGATCCCGCGCGGGGCGGCGGCGGCGGCCTTGACGGCGGGATGGGTCTCGCAGGCGCGGGCGATCTCTCCGGGTTCGATCCGGTAGCCGCGGAGCTTCACCTGATCGTCGATCCGGCCGAGGACGCGGATGCGCCCGTCCGCCAGCCGCACCGCCCGGTCGCCGGTCCGGTAGAGCCGGCGCGACGGGCCGTTGAACGGGTCGGGCGCGAAAACCGCCGCCGTCCGCCCCGGCAGGTTGCGATAGCCGCGCGCCAGCCCGACCCCGCCGACGCAAAGCTCTCCGGGGCATCCCACAGGCAAGAGCGCCAGATGCTCGTCCAGAACGTAAAGCTGCTTGTTCGCCGGCGGGCTGAGCACCGCATCCAGCGGATTCCCGTTCCCGCAGGCCACCATCGAGGCGTTGACCGTGCATTCGGTCGGCCCATAGGCGTTGATGAACAGCCGCCCCGCGCTCCATCGTTCGATCAGCTCCGCCGAGGGCGCCTCCCCCCCGACCAGCACCATGCGCAGATCCGGCAGATCCCCGGCCGGCGTCGCCGAAAGCGCGGAGGGGGTGATGGTCAGATGCGTCGCCCCGCGCGCCCGCATCAGCCGCGCCAGGCCCGGGCCGGGCAGCGCATCCTCCGCCGGCGTCAGGATCAGCCGCCCGCCGCCGCCGAGGCTGAGCGCCAGATCCGGTATCGAGGCGTCGAAGGAGAAGCTGAAGAAGCTGAACACCCGATCGCCGGGCCGCGCGTCGCAGACGCGGATCTTGTCGAGCGTCAGATTGACCAGCCCGGCATGGGGAAGCTCCACCCCTTTCGGCCGCCCGGTCGAGCCGGAAGTGTAGATGAGATAGGCGAGATCCTCGGGATCTGCGCCGGGTTCGGGGTTCGTCTCCGGCCCTTCGGGCCAGGCGCGGTCCAGATCCAGCCGCTCCACGGTTTCGGGCAGGTCGATACCGGCGTGCGTCAGCACCAGCTTCGCGCCGGAATCGGCCAGCATGTAGGCGATCCGCTCGGCCGGATAGGCCGGGTCGAGCGGCAGATAGGCGGCGCCGGATTTCAACACCCCGAGCCAGGCGGCGGCCATGTCCGGGCAACGCCCGAGCGCGATCCCGATCACCTGATCCGGCCCCGCGCCCGCCGCGCGGAGCGCATGGGCCAGCCGGTTGGCGCGCGCGTTCAGGGCGCCGTAGCTTTCCTCCCTCACCTCGCCGCCGGCGACATATTCCACCGCGACCGCACCGGGCGCGCGGGCGGCATGGGCCTCGAACAGCGCCGGAAAGCGCAGCGCCGGATCGAATTCCCGCGCGCTGTCATTCCAGTCGACAAGCTGAAGCCGGGTTTCCTCCGGCGACAGCAGATCGAGCATCGCGACCGGCTTTTCCGGTTCGGCGGCAATGCTTTCGAGCAGAATCATGTACCGCTGCGCGAATGCGGCCACCGTTTCCGGCCGGAAAAGTGCCGTGCAATATTCCATATGCCCGACAATACCTTCCGGCCCCTCCGTGAGATCAAGACTGAGATCATGGCGCGCAACCGCCGCGCCGCGCGAGAGCCGCCGGAGCCGCAGGCCGGGCAGGTCCAGCGCCGCCTGCGGCGCGCGGTCGAGCTGGAACTTGAGCTGAAAGAGCGGGCTCGCGCCCGGATCGCGCATGGTCTGGAATTCCTCGACCAGACGTTCGAACCCGACCGCCTGATGCGCCATCGCCTCAAGCAACCCGTCGCGCACCCGTCCGAGCGCCGCGTCGAAACCGGCGCCGGGGTCGATCCGGCTGCGGATCGGCAGCGGATTGACGAACAGCCCGACCAGCGGCTCCAGTTCGGCCCGCTCCCGGTTCGCCGCCGGGATTCCGATGATCATGTCGCGCTGACCGGTATGGCGATGGACCAGCAGCTTGAACGCGGCCAGCAGCACCGCGAAGAGCGATGCGCCGCGCGCCGCGCCCAGCGCGCGCAGGCGTTCGGTCA
>JBKECG010000153.1:0-15669 GCA_047974395.1 Pikeienuella sp.
TCTCCCCAAGCCCCTCGCGCCAGTCCGACGCTGCGCCCGCCCAAGCCGATACCGATATCCGCATCCTCCCGATACCCGGCGGAAGCTGATGCAGAAAATCATATCAGACGAAACTGTAGTAATAGGCGCGCGAAAGCGCCGCGCGCCGCATTGTCGTCCCTCGCGGATGCGGCTAACACCTGATCCATGTCGATATGGCGCTATGCGAACCCGGCCGAATTCATGCGCGTCTCCGGCGCGCTCCTGCCCTGGTGCGCCGGGCTTGGCGCGCTTGCGCTGGCGGTCGGGGTCCTCTGGGGTCTCTTGCTGACGCCGAGCAATCCCGATCAGGGCGAAAGCGCGCGGATCATCTATATCCACGGTCCCGCCTCGATGCTGGCGATCAACATCTATTTCATGATGGCCGTGGCCAGCATGATCGGGCTGGTGCGCCGGCATCATGTCTCCTTCCTCGCGGCGAAGGCGGCGGCGCCGATCGGGATGGCGATGACCGCCATCGCGCTGATCTCCGGCGCGCTCTGGGGCGCGCCGACCTGGGGGACATGGTGGGTCTGGGACCCGAAGCTGACCGCGGTCCTGATCATGTTCTTCTTCTATGTCGGCTATATCGCGCTCTGGAACGCCATCGACGACCCGGAGAAGGCGGCGGAGCTGACCTCGGTCCTCTGTCTTGTCGGCGTCGTCTTCGCGGTGATGTCGCGCTATGCGGTGGAGATCTTCGACGGGCGCACGCTGCATCAGCCGGCCTCGCTGTCGCTGGACGCGGAGGAGAACGTGGCCGATGTCTTCTACCTGCCGCTGGTGATCTCCATCGCCGGTTTCATGCTGGTCTTCGTCGCGCTCCTGCTGGCGCGGACGCGGGCCGAGATCAGGCTTCGCCGCGCCCGCTCGCTGGCCCTGCAGGCGGCGCGGGGCTGAGATGGAGCTGATCACCGACATGGGCGCCCACGCCCGCTATGTCTGGCCCGCCTATGGCGCCTTCGTCGTGATCCTCGGCGCGCTCTGCCTCTGGGTGCGGATCACCGGATCGCGGGCGAAGGCGGAGCTGGAGCGGCGCGAGGCCGCCCGAAAGGACAAGAGATGAGCGAAGAGCGAAGCGGCGCGGCGCGTTTCCTGCGTTTCCTGCCGATGCTGGGCTTCGTCGCCGTCGCCGGCGTGTTCTGGTTCGGGCTGGCGCGCGAGGATGCCGGCGATCTGCCGTCCACCCTGATCGACAGGCCGGCCCCGATGACCGACCTGCCGCCGCTGCTGGCGGACAAGCCGGGGTTCGAAGCCGCCGCGCTTGGCGAGGGCGGGGTGAAGCTGGTGAATGTCTGGGCCAGCTGGTGCGGCCCCTGCCGGATCGAACATCCCTTCCTGATGAAACTGGCCGAGGCCGGCGTCGATATTCGCGGGCTGAACTACAAGGACAAGCCGGATCAGGCGAAGGCCTTCCTCACCGATCTCGGCGATCCCTATTCGGCCATCGGCGCGGATGAATCCGGGCGCGCCGGCATCGAATGGGGCGTCTATGGCGTGCCGGAGACCTTCGTCATCAACGCCGAGGGGCGGATCGTCTACAAGCATGTCGGCCCGATCCAGAATGACGATCTGGAGAGGAAGATCATGCCGGCGATCGAGGCGGCCGGGGGCTGAGCCGGTTTTCGCGGAGAGGCGGCGCATGTCGAAACCGGTGAAATGGCTGCTCCTCCCTGCGGTCATCGCTGTCGCGGGCGTCGGGGCCTGTCTCCTGACCGATGGTGACGGCCCGTTCCTTAATCTGGAGAAGGTGGGACAGGACGCCCGAATTCCGGTCGCCGCGATCCTGCCCGAAGGCGTCGCCTCCCTCTGCGTCCTCGGCCCCTATCAGGAGCCGGCGCTCTGGCGCGACCGGCCGGATCCGGCGCTTATGCGACAGCTTGACCCCGGCCCCGTGCCGGAGGATGCGGTGCGCGTCGCGCTCTTCGATCGGGCGGGCGCGCTGATCCGCGAGGCCGAGCTGCCGCGCACGGCCGGCCCGAACCGGGTCCAGCTCGCCGATGGCGTCGGCGCGCGTTGCGACGAGGTGGGGGTGATGATGGTGGATATCGCCGTTACGGGGCGTTCCCGGACGGTGCGGTTCTCGGAATAGAAGCGTCGGGCGTGGGTGGTCCGGCTTTCGCCGGCGCGACCAGCCCCACCGGAATACAGGATCATGTCATTTGGATAAACGATCTCTCATCAGGCGCTTGTCCCTGGTTTTCAATTGCGATTTCATTTCCAGGCGAAAATGACGTATCGACGATATTCATCTGCAACCGCTCGCAACAGGCGCAATGACGGTCGATATATGGCGGGAGACAAGTTCTCGGTGGACGACTCTTGCGGCCACTGACGGGTTTGGCGCCTGCCTTCATCCCGCCGATCCCGGGTGAAACCCGGATATTCACCCCCCGCAGGCCGGGCAACCCTTCCGCTTCTCCGCCTCGAATGTCCGCGTCTCGCCCTCCAGCGCGTCATAGATCAGCACCCGGTCCTTCAGCGTCCGCCCGGCGAGGGCGACATCCTTGATCGTCTCGGCCGCGATCATCGAGCCCATCACCCCCGCGAGCGGCCCCAGCACCCCGCCGGCGGCGCAGGAGAGCGCCTGTCCCTCGCGCGGGGGTTCGGGATAGACGCATTCGTAGCAGGGCCCGCCCTCCCAGGGTTTGAAGACGGAGATCTGCCCCTCCCATTGCGCGATCGCCGCCGAGACCAGCGTCGTCGAGCGGGCGACGCAGGCCCGGTTCAGGATGTAGCGGGTCTCGATATTGTCCGACCCGTCGATCACCAGCCGGTAGGGTTTGATCAGGTCGAGCGCGTTCTTCTCCGTCACCCGCGTCTTGTGCAGGCGCACCAGCACATGCGGGTTGAGCGCGGCCAGCGCCGCCTCGGCGCTTTCGGTCTTCGGCGCGCCGACCCGCTCCGTCGTGTGGATGATCTGGCGCTGGAGATTGGAGAGCGACACCGCGTCGTCATCGGCGATGCCGATGGTGCCGATCCCGGCGGCGGCGAGATAGATCAGCGCCGGCGAGCCGAGCCCGCCCGCGCCGACGACGAGGATCTTGGCCCCGCGCAGGCGCCGCTGCCCGGGGCCGCCGATCTGGCGCATGATGATATGGCGGGCGTAGCGTTCAAGCTCGCGCGCCGTGAATGTCTCCTCCATGCGTCTCCGACCTCATTTCGCGACGGCGCGCCGGGGCGGCCCCGGCCGTTCGTATGGTGAACCCAGATGTAGGCGGGAATCGGGACGGCGGCCAGCCGTCCCCGGTCACAGCCCGTCGAATAGCGCGGTCGAGAGATAGCGTTCGGCGAAGCTCGGCAGCACCGCGACGATGCGCTTGCCGTCCATTCCCGGCCGCTCCGCCAGCTCCAGCGCCGCAGCGATCGCCGCGCCGGAGGAGATGCCGCAGGGGATCCCCTCGGTCAACGCCAGCCGGCGCGCATTGTCGAAGGCGGTCTCGTTGCCGATGGTGATCACCTCGTCGATCAGCGCGCGGTCGAGAATCTCGGGCGCGAAACCGGCGCCGATGCCCTGGATCTTGTGCGGGCCGGCCGCGCCGCCCGAGAGGACCGGGCTGTCCTCCGGCTCCACCGCGACGATCTTCACCGCGGGATTGCGCGCCTTCAGCACCTTGCCGACCCCGGTGATGGTGCCGCCGGTGCCGACGCCGGAGACGAAATAATCCACCCGCCCCTCGGCGTCGGCCCAGATCTCCTCGGCCGTGGTCTTCACATGGATCGCCGGGTTGGCGGGGTTGGCGAATTGCTGCGGGATCACCGCGCCCGGTGTGGCGGCGGCCAGTTCCTCGGCCCGCGCGATCGCGCCCTTCATGCCGAGCGCGGGATCGGTCAGCTCCAGCTCCGCCCCGAGGAGGAGGAGCATCTTGCGCCGCTCCATCGACATGGATTCGGGCATGCAGAGGATCAGCTTGTAGCCCCGCGCGGCGGCGACGAAGGCGAGCGCGATGCCGGTGTTGCCCGAGGTCGGCTCGATGATGGTCGCGCCCTTCTTCAGCCTGCCCTCGGCCTCCAGCGCGTCGATCATCGAAACGCCGATCCGGTCCTTGACCGAGGCGAGCGGGTTGAAGAATTCGAGCTTGGCGCAGATCTCCGCCCTGACGCCCGCCTCCGCCGCGAGCCGCGTGAGCCGGACCATGGGGGTTGCGCCGATGGTCTGGGTGATGTCGTCGTAAATGCGGCCATGGGCGCGCGTCATGCCGGTTCCTCCGTCAATCCCACCCCTCGCGGGTGATCATATAGCAAAATCGGGCGCCGCATCCGCCCGTTTGACGCCTCTCTGCTCGGCCTCGTCGCAGAGGTCCTGCATGGTGACGTTTTCAAGCTGGCTCAGCACCGCCTCCTGCGCGCCGCGCCAGAGCGGGCGGGCGACGGCGGCGCCGAGCGGGGAGGAAAGCGGCTCCTCCTCGTCATCGACCTCATCGACGATGCGGACGATCTCCGCGACGGTGATGCGCCGGCGTTCGCGCGCCAGCGTGTAGCCGCCGCGCGGCCCGCGCACGCCCTTCAGCACGCCCTCGCGGACAAGCTGCTGCATCACCTGCTCCAGATAACGCTGCGGAATGCCCAGCCGGCGGGTGATGTCCTTGGACTGCACGGGTTCGGGGCGGGCGTTATAGGCGATATCCAGCACCGCCTCGAACGCGAGGAGCGTCTTGCGCGAGAATTTCAGCATGTGGGGCTCCTTCGTTCCTTCACGCCGGTCGATCCGAAACCGCCCTCGCCACGGGCGGTTTCATCCAGCGCCATCCGTTCGAACCGCGCGCGGGTCACCGGCGCGACGACAAGCTGCGCGATACGGTCGCCATGGGCGATATGGACGGGTTCGGCCCCGAGATTGACCAGGATCACCATCACCTCGCCCCGGTAATCGCTGTCTATCGTGCCCGGCGCGTTGGCGACGGTCAGCCCCTGACGGAGCGCGAGGCCGGAGCGCGGGCGCACCTGCGCCTCATACCCGCCGGGGATCGCCATGGCCAGCCCGGTCGGCGCCAGCCCCCGCGCGCCCGGGGCCAGGGTCAGGCCGGTTTCGCGCGCCTCCTGCGGGAAGGAGGCTTTGAGGTCGGCGCCCGCGGCGCCGGCGGTCTCGTAAGCGGGAAAACCAAGGTCGGGGTCGAAATGGGGAAGCGGGTTTACGCCGATCTGCACGTCGTTCAGCATGTTGCGGTCTCTTTCGCCAGGTGGTCGGCTATCCGGGCCGCGAGCCGGCGCGCGACCTCCTGTTTCGGAGCTTCGGGCCAGTCCTCCGCGCCATCGCGGTCGATCAGGGTGACGTGGTTCAGCGCCCCGCCCATCACGCCGCCGGAAACGTCGTTGGCGACGATCCAGTCGCAGCCCTTGCGCGCCCGTTTCGCGGTCGCATGGGCGATCACGTCGCTGGTTTCGGCGGCGAAGCCCACCACCAGCGCCGGGCGCCGGCCCGGCGGCAGGGCGGAGATGGTTTTCAATATGTCGGGGTTTTCAGCCAGTTTCAGATCGGGGACGAGGCCCGATCCGTCCTTCTTGATCTTGTCGCCCTGCGCCTCGGCCGCGCGCCAGTCGGCGACGGCGGCGGCGAAGATCGCGGCGTCGGCGGGCAGCGCCGCCTCCACCGCCGCCAGCATCTCGCGCGCGGTCTCGACCCGCACCGCCTCCACCCCCGCGGGGATCGGCTCCGCGGTCGGGCCGGTGACCAGCGTGACGGCCGCGCCCTCGTCGCGGAGCGCCGCCGCCAGCGCCGTTCCCTGCTTGCCCGAAGAGCGGTTGGCGATATAGCGCACCGGGTCGATGGGCTCATGGGTCGGGCCCGAGGTGACCAGCACCCGCCGCCCGGCCAGCCGCCCGCCGCCCCGCCCGAGCAGGCGTTCGGCGGCGGCGAGGATCTCCGCCGGCTCCGCCATCCGGCCCGGCCCATGCTCGCCGCAGGCCATGTCGCCCCCGTTCGGGCCGACCAGATGAACCCCGTCGGCGCGGAGCGTGGCGAGGTTGCGCCTTGTCGCCGGGTGGTCCCACATCCTGACATTCATCGCCGGCGCGATCAGCACCGGCGTGTCGGTCGCCCTCAGCAGCGTCGAGACCAGCTCAGCCGCCTGGCCGCCGGCCATCTGCGCCATCAGCTCCGCGGTCGCCGGGGCGACGACCAGCAGATCGGCGGCGCGGGAAAGCTGGATATGGCCCATCCGCGCTTCTTCGGTCAGATCGAAAAGCTCTGTCTTCACCGGCTCTCCGGCCAGGGCGGAGACCGAAAGCGGGGTCACGAATTCCGTCGCCGCGCGGGTCATGGCCGGGGTCACGCCGATCCCGCGCGCGCGCGCGCGGCGAATCAGGTCCAGGCATTTATACGCGGCGACGCCGCCGCCGATGAGCAGCAATATCCGGTTCTGCACCGTCCTGTCCCCCGGGCGCGCTAGTGGATAAGTATCGCACTGAGCGATCCTAGATCGCGGCGGCGCGCATGTCTAACGCGATCTCGCGGCGGCGAGCGCGCGCCACCAGCCTTCGGCGCCGAGCGCGGCCCTGAGCGGGGTCGCCGTGGCCTCGGGCGCGTTCTCGATATAGCGGACGGCCTCGTCGAGGCTGTCGCCGTTCAGCCCGCGCAGCCAGTCCTTCGCCGCGGTGAGCGAGAAATCCCGCCCGCTCATCTCCTTGAAATTGTTTTCGAGATCGGTCCAGACCACCCCCGCCGCTCCGGTTTTCGCGCACCAGTCGGCGAAAAGCGCGCCGACCGCGGGCAGGCGCGCGCGGCGAAAGCCGGTGCGGGCGCAAAAGGCGCCGATCATGCCGATATCCGCCGCCCGTTCGCGCGCGCGAAGGTCCGCCGCCGCCGCGTGGATATCGGCCCGGACCGAGCGGATCGCATGGGTCGGGCATTCCGCTCCGTGTTCGGGATCGAGGCAAAGCGCGAGGCCCATCTTCCGCTTCGGCGAGATGCGCGAGAATTCGAAGGGAAGCGCGGGGCCGGCGCGCATCAGCCACGGGGGTTCGACCTTCGGGGCCAGATCGTCGAGATCCCAGAGCAGCGAGCCCCAGCCGATGACCGCGATCCGGCCCCGCAACGCCTCCATCGCCCTCAGCGCCCGGCGAGCCGGAAGCCGCCGAAAGCCTGTTCGGTGGGCGTCACCTCGATGGCGGAGATGTTCACATGGCGGGGCTGCGCCGCGGCCCAGCGGATGGTTTCGGCGATATCCCCGGGCTGAAGCTCCTCGATGCCGATCTCCTTCATCATGTCGAGCTTCGATTCATCCTTCACCGCGACATCGTAGAATTCCGTCCGCACCCTGCCGGGCTGGATGTCGGTGAAGCGCACGCCCGCGCCCAGCTGGTCCAGCCGCATGTTGCGCATGAACCCCCGGACCGCATGTTTGGAGGCGCTGTAAAGCGCCGCCCCGGTGGCGTAGAGCCCGGCGACCGAGCCGAGCGTGATCACGTGCCCGCGCCCGCGCGCGGCCATGCCCGGCGTGATCGCGGCGACAAGCTGGATCAGCGCGGTGACGTTAATCCCGACCAGTTCGGCGATCTCTTCGGGCGCGGCCTCGGCCAGCGCGCTCATCGCCGCGCCCTTGCCGGCGTTGGCGACCAGCAGGTCGAAATCCGTCGCCTCCACCAGCGCCTTCATCGCCGCATGGTCGCGGATATCGACGGCATGGGCGATCGCGCCGGTCTCCTTCGCCAGCGCCTCCAGCCGGTCGGCGCGGCGCGCGGTCACGTGAACGGTCCAGCCGTCCGCGATCAGCGCGCGCGCCGTCGCGGCGCCGATCCCGGCCGATGCGCCGGTGACGAGCGCGGTTCCTCTGCTCATGTCTCTGCTCCCTTGATTGCGGGGAGAGGATAGGGGCGGGGCGCGGCGCGGGCAATTCCTTCCTCCCGGACCGCCTTGCGCCGGGGCGGCGGCGCGTTCATTGCTGTCCGGGCGAGAACAGGAGGAAACCCCGCATGGCCTTTTACGAGCTTCGCCAGTACGAGATCCGGCCCGGCAAGATGGAAAGCTGGATCAGGCTGTTCGACGAGGAGATCCTGCCCTTCCAGATCGCGAGGGGCATGGTCGTTCCCGCCGGCTTCCGGCACGAGACCGATGACGGCGTCTTCTTCTGGATCCGCCGCTTCGAGGACGAAGCGCATCGCGAGAAGCTCTACAAGGCGATCTACGAGGACGCCGAGTGGAAGACGAGGATCTCCCCTCTCGTCGGCGAACATATCAACCGCGAGACGATCAGGGTCACGCGGCTTTGTCCGACCCCGGCTTCGGTTCTGAAATAGGGGGCGCGCCGCCCCTATTCCCGCGCCACCAGTTCGACCCGGCGGTTCTGCGCCCGGCCGTCTTCGGTGGCGTTGCGGGCGCGGGGGGCCTCCGGGCCGACGCCGAAAGGCGTGAGCTGATCCGCTTTCGCGCCATGGGCGCCGGTCAGCTCGCGCGTCACCGCCTCGGCCCGGTCGGCGCTGAGCTTGCGGTTGTAATCCAGCGTTCCCTTGCTGTCGGTGTGGCCGACGACGAAGAAGCTCTTGTCCGGGTTGGCGTTCAGATATTCGGCGATCACCTCCAGCGCGGGGGTCGATTCCGGCTTGAGCGTGGATTTGTCGAAATCGAAGAAGATCCCCTCCAGCACCACCCGGCCGGATTTCTCGATCTCGTCGGTCAACGCGCCGAGATTGATGGAGATCTGGTCGTCGTCAAGCGCCTCCGCCTAGCCTATGTCGAGCACCGTCACCGCCGGAAATTTCATCGGCGCGTCCTGTGCGACCAGAAGCGAGAGGATATAGGATCCGCTTTCCGCCTTCGCCTTTCCCGACCAGTAGTAATAGCCGTGCCGGTCGCCATGGCGGTTCGGCGCGTCGAGATAGGGGTTCTGGCCCTGCCGCTGCGGATCGCCGTACCAGTAAAGTTGCCTGACGAACTTGACCCCGCATTCGGCGTCGGATTCGCAGGAGAAGATCTCCTCGAACCCGGCGTCGGAGAAGGCTTTCTGATAATTCCTGAAGATCGCCAGCGCCGAGAGCGAGGGCTCTTCTGCGACATAGGTGATCGCCGTGTATTCGCCTTCGAATCTCTCGACGGGCGGCAGTTCCGCGTTCTCGGCGATCGGCCCGGTCGCGATCAGGAATTTCTGGAAACCGGATTCGTGATATCCTGCGATGCGGGCGCCCGGCGCCCGCGAGATCAGCGGATGGTCGGCCGCGCCCTTCATGTCCTGTTGCGCAAGGCCCGGTTGCGCGGCGGCGAGAAGGGCGGCGAAGGCGAAAGCAAGGGTCTTCATCATGTAGGGGACTGCTCTTTCAGTAATGCGCGGTCAGGGCCCTTTCGCCTCGGGCGGCAGGCTCATCAGCACGGCTTCGGGGTTGTGGCCGGTCTCCAGCCCGAATTTGGTGCCGCGGTCGTAGACAAGGTTGAACTCGGCGTAGCGGCCGCGCCTCACCAGTTGATGCTCGCGGTCGGCTTCGGTCCAGCTTTCGTCGCGCCGCTTCACCGTGACCGGCAGGAAGGCGTCGAGGAAGGCGCGGCCGACATCCCGGGTGAAGGCGAAATCCGCCTCCCAGTCGCCGGTGCAGAGATCGTCATAGAAGATCCCGCCGACGCCGCGCGGCTCGTTCCAGTGGCGGATCAGGAAATACTCGTCCGCCCAGGTCTTGAAACGCGGGTAATAGGCCGCGTCATGCCTGTCGCAGGCGGCCTTCAGCACGCCGTGGAAAAAGGCGGTGTCCTCCGGCTCCTCCACCATCGGGTTGAGATCGGCGCCGCCGCCGAACCACCAGGCGGAAGGGGTCCAGAACATACGCGTATTCATGTGTACGGCGGGGGTCTTCGGGCTGCGCATATGCGCCACCAGCGAGACGCCCGAGGCCCAGAAGCGCGGATCATCGGCGAGGCCGGGGATCTCCTTGCGCGCGGTCAGCGAACGCTGCGCCGCCGGCGCCAGAACCCCGTGGACGGTGGAGATGTTGACCCCGACCTTCTCGAACACGCGGCCGCCGCGCATGACGCTGGTCACGCCGCCGCCGCCATCCTCCTCCGCGCCGCCCTGGCGTTTGCTCGGCTTGCGCTCGAAACGACCGGGCGGAAGGGCCGCGTGCGGACCGGTGTTCTGTTCATCCTCCAGCGTCTCGAACGCCGCGCAGATATCGTCGCGGAGCGTTTCGAACCAGCTGGACGCGCGGTCGCGCTCTGGCCGGAGCGGGTCGGAAGCGTCGGTCACGATCTGTGTCTCCTCTGCATCGCGGGGGTGGTTATCGGCCCGCCGCCGCGCGCCCGCAAGCCGGCGGCGCTTGCCTGCGACGATCCGCTGCGCTAGCCACCCGCGAGGCGCCTACCTGAGACCCAGCGAGACTGGCGGCCCTCGGAGGGACGCGTGGATGCTCAGATTCTTCGAAAATCTGGTTGATCCCTATCAGGATTACGATGCCGCGCGCCCGGTTCCGCGCCGGCTGCTGCCCTTCATCGGCGAATATATCCGCCCGTTCCGGCGGGTTCTCGCCCTCACCGGCGTCTTCGCCGTGGCGGTGACGCTGATCGAGATCGGGCTGATCTGGTATGCGGGCCGGCTGGTGGACCTCCTGGCCGCGAGCGAGCCCGGCGCCTTCTTCGCCGCGCATGGAGGCGAGATGGCGCTGGTCGCCATATTCCTGCTGATCCTGCGCCCGCTGATCCAGTTCGTTGACGTGGCGCTGCTCAATCAGGCGATGCTGCCCAATCTCGGCACGCTGGTGCGCTGGCGCAGCCACCGGAAGATCCTCAGCCCGTCGGTGGGCTGGTTCCAGGCCGATTTCGCCGGGCGCATCGCCAACCGGGTGAGGCAGTCCGCCCCGGCCATGGGCGAGGCGGCCTTTCAGGTGATGGACGCGATGGTCTACGCCGTGGTCTATCTGATCGCGGCCGGGGTGCTGCTGGCCGAGATCGACATCCGGCTGGCTGCGCCGCTGGCGCTCTGGGCGGCGGCCTATATCGCGCTGCTGATCCATTTCACCCCACGGGTCGGGGCGGCGTCCCGCGCGTTCTCCGACGCGCGGTCGGCGATCACCGGCCGGATCGTGGACAGCTACACCAATATCCAGACCGTGAAGCTCTTCGCCCATGCGCGGCGGGAGGAGGCTTTCGCCAGGGAGGCGATCGAGCGCGGGCGGCGGACCTTCGCCCGGCAGATGCGGCTGATCAGCTTCATGGATCTGGGGCTGGTGCTGATCAACGGCATGCTGATGGTCGGGGTTGTCGGCTATGCGGTCTGGCTCTGGACCCTCGGCGCGGCCGGGCTCGGCGCGGTGGCCGCCGCCGCCGCCCTGGTGATGCGGCTGAACGCGATGACCGGCTGGATCATGTGGGCGCTTTCCTCTCTCTTCCAGAATCTCGGGGTGATCATGGAGGGGATGCAGACCATCTCCGCCCCGGTCGGTCTGCGCGACGCCCCCGGCGCGCGGCCGCTGGAGGTGACGGGCGGCGCGATCAGCTTCCGCGATGTGCGCCATCATTATGGCAAGGATGGCGGCGGCGGGTTGAACGGGGTCGATCTGGAGATCGCGCCGGGCGAACGGATCGGCCTTGTCGGGCGCTCGGGCGCGGGCAAGACCTCTCTGGTCAATCTCCTGCTGCGCTTCCACGATCTGGAGGCCGGGCGGATCGAGATCGACGGGCAGGATATCGCCGAAGTCACGCAGGAGAGCCTGCGCGACCGGATCGGCATGGTGACGCAGGACGCCTCGCTCCTGCACCGGACGGTGCGCGAGAACATCCTCTATGGCCGGCCGGAGGCCTCGGAGGCGGAGATGATCGAGGCGGCGCTCAAGGTCGCCGCGCATGATTTCATCCCGGAGCTCGCCGATTCCGACGGCGGGCGCGGTTATGACGCCGAGGTCGGCGAGCGCGGGGTGAAGCTTTCGGGCGGGCAGCGCCAGAGGATCGCGCTGGCGCGGGTGGTGCTCAAGGACGCGCCGATCCTGGTGCTGGACGAGGCGACCTCGGCGCTCGATTCCGAGGTCGAGGCGGCGATTCAGGAAAGCCTCTACGGATTGATGGAAGGCAAAACTGTGATCGCCATCGCGCACCGGCTTTCGACCATCGCGCAGATGGACCGGATCGTGGTGATGGAGGAGGGGCGCGTGGTCGAAACCGGGACCCACGCCGCGCTTCTGGCCGCGGGCGGGCGCTACGCCGGCTACTGGCGCCGGCAGTCCGGCGGCTTCATCGGGCTCGATGCGGCGGAATAGGGCCTTGCGCGCCTCCCTGAATTCATAACTGAAATCAACATGTTGATGGGTGTCGGCGGCCGGGCCCGTTTCGCCTGCGCGAGGGGGGCGCAGGAAAAACCCCGCCCTCTCAGGGGCGGGGCGAGTATGTCGCCATGCAGGGACAGCATGCGGCGACGAGGGAATCCGGCCCGGGACAGGCCGCAGAGATGAAAGGGCCGTCCGATCATCTCTGCGAGCGATCATGCGTCCTGATCATGACGACTGCGTAATTCATATGTGACGATTTGGTCATGATTCGGAAGAATCACTCTGAACTATGGCCGAAGGCCCCAAATATGCGCCTTATTCTTGCCTTATTCAGGGTCGCGAGGATCCCGGAAGGGCTTGATGTTTCAGATTATTGCATCGCAACATGCTGATTTCCAAGCATAGCCTCCATCGCCGTGAATTTGGGCGTGATGGTCAAAATTCCTCACCAAGAGCAGGCTAGTTTCATGTTGGCGCGGCGCCCGCCCTCCACCGGCGCGCCTTGTTGTGTGTCCCCTCCGCGTCGAAGCGGAGCGCCGCGTCACTCCTGTGGGTTATTGTGAAAGAAGAGATATGTTTGTTCTGCGGCGGCTCGCGCCTCTCAGCGCCTTGTCGTTTCTTTTCGTCGCGCCGGCGTCCGGGGCGACGATCGCCCGGCCGGGGGCCGGAGCTTCGTCGATCGACGAAGCCGCCGCGCTTTTGTCCGCCCGGGGGCGGATCGCCGAAACCTTCTGCGATCAGGGGTCCTGCGGGGCGCCGGCCTCGCTGGTCGAGGGCTCGACCCTCGATGTCGCCGTCGGCGGCCTGCCCGGACTGTTCGCCGGGCCGGAGGCGGTGATCTCCGCGCTGGCGACGCCGCCGGTCGTCGCGACCCCTTCGGCTGTGGTGCTCATGCTCAGCAGCCTTTTCATGCTGGGGGTTCTGACGCGCCTTCGCGCGGCCCGGCGGCGCTGACGCCGGATTTCAATCCACCCGCGAATCCCCGCCGAATCCCAGCGCGCACGGGCTTCGCGGCGGGGGGTGCGACCAGAGGGCAGGGGCGAACGCCGCCAATGCGCTGGACGCGCCGCGCGATGCGCGGTAATCGGGAAGTCTGACAGCTACAGACCATGCTGCTGACCGCGCGACGCTCACGTCGGGCGAAACAGGGCGAAAGCAACCGCCGGGGCGCCGGCAGAGCGAAGAGGATGGGATTCGTGTCCGAAGCTATTGGAACGCGCCGCGACTTTCTTTACGTCGCGACCGGCGCCGCAGCCACAGTCGGCCTGGGGGCCACCGTCTGGCCCCTTGTGGACCAGATGAACCCGAGCGCCGACGTGCGCGCCCTCGCCTCGATCGAGGTGGATATCTCCGGGGTGGAGGTCGGGACGCAGCTGACGGTGAAATGGCTGGGCAAGCCGGTTTTCATTCGTCGCCGCACCGAAGAAGAGATCAACGCCGCGCGCGAAACCCCGCTCGCCGATCTGCACGATCAGGGCGCCGAGAACGCCAACCTGCCCGCCGGCTCCACCGCCGAGGACGCGAACCGCGCCCTGAGCGAGAATGGCGAATGGCTGGTGATGATCGGCGTCTGCACCCATCTCGGCTGCGTGCCGCTGGGCGACGCCGGCGATTTCGGCGGCTGGTTCTGCCCCTGCCACGGCTCGCATTACGACACTTCGGGCCGGATCCGCAAAGGTCCGGCGCCGAAGAACCTCCCGGGTCCGGTCGCCGCCTTCGTCAGCGACAGCGTCATCAAGCTCGGTTGAGGGAGGGTCAGAGATGAGCGGCATTCCCCACGAGCATTATGAGCCCAAGACCGGCGTCGAGAAATGGATCGAGAGCCGGCTTCCGATCATCGGCCTCCTTTACGGGACGCTGATGATCCCGACGCCGAAGAACCTGAACTGGATGTGGATCTGGGGCATCGTCCTCACCTTCTTCCTGGCGTTGCAGATCGTCACCGGCATCACCCTGGTGATGCATTACACGCCGGACACGACGCTGGCCTTCGCCTCCGTCGAGCATATCATGCGCGACGTGAACGGCGGCTGGCTGCTGCGTTACATGCACGCCAACGGCGCCTCGATGTTTTTCATCGCCGTCTATCTGCACATCTTCCGCGGTCTCTATTACGGCTCCTACAAGGCCCCGCGCGAGATCACCTGGATCATCGGCATCCTGATCTATCTGGCGATGATGGCGACCGCCTTCATGGGCTATGTGCTGCCTTGGGGGCAGATGTCCTTCTGGGGCGCGACGGTGATCACCGGTCTTTTCGGCGCGCTGCCGCTGATCGGCGAGCCGATCCAGACCTGGCTGCTCGGCGGCCCGGCGGTCGATAACGCCACGCTGACGCGGTTCTTCTCGCTGCATTACCTCCTGCCCTTCGTGATCGCCGGGCTGGTGGTCGTCCATATCTGGGCGTTCCACTCCACCGGCAACAACAACCCGACCGGCGTCGAGGTGCGGCGCGGCTCGCTCGAAGAGGTGAAGAAGGACACGGTGCCCTTCTGGCCCTATTACGTGATCAAGGACATCCTGGCGCTGGTCGCCTTCCTGATCTTCTTCGCGGTTCTGGTGTTCTTCATGCCGAACTATCTCGGCCACCCGGACAACTATATCGAGGCCAATGCGCTCTCGACCCCGGCGCATATCGTGCCGGAATGGTACTTCCTGCCCTTCTACGCGATCCTCCGGGCGATCACCTTCGATCTCTTCTGGGTCATTCCGGCGAAGCTGGCGGGCGTGCTGATGATGTTCGGCGCGATCGCGGTGATGGCGCTGGTCCCGTGGCTGGACACCAGCCGGGTGCGCTCGGGCCGCTACCGGCCGATGTTCCGCTGGGCCTTCATCGTTCTCGTCATCGACTTCCTGGTGCTGATGTGGGCCGGCGGCCAGCCGGCGGAGGGGATCGTGCCGATCCTGTCGCTGATCGCGACGGTCTACTGGTTCGGCTATTTCCTGGTGATCCTGCCGATCCTCGGCATCACCGAGAAGCCGAGGCCGCTGCCCGCGACGATCGAAGCCGATTTCGACGCGCATTATCCGCCCAAAGCCAAGGCCGCTTCCGCCGCTTCCGGCGCGCAGACCAGCCCGGCCGAGTGAGAGAGGGGATGAGAGAGATGAAGAACCTTCTCGCGATCACGGCCGCGGCGGCCGCGCTCACCGCCGCCGGCCCCGCCCTGGCGGCGGGCGGCGGCGGAGAGTTCCACGCTAGCGCCTTCAGTTTCGTAGGGCCGTTCGGGAGCTTTGACCTGCACCAGCTTCTGAGCGGTTTCCTGGTCTATATGGAGGTGTGCGCGGCCTGGCACGGGGTGACATTCGTCCCGATCCGCTCGCTCGGCGAAGAGACCGGGCCGGCCTGTCCCGAGGAGCAGCTGAAGGCGATCGCCGCCAATTACGAGGTTCAGGACGAAGAGGGCGAGCCGGGCGACACCCGCCCGGCCAAGCCTTCGGACAATTTCCCGGCCAACAATTCGGCGGGCGCCCCGG
>JBKECG010000169.1:0-2392 GCA_047974395.1 Pikeienuella sp.
AGGTTCGCGGCGTCGACCGCGCCCTCGGCGGCGCCGGCGCCGACGATCGTGTGCAGCTCGTCCATGAACAGGATCACCTCGCCCTGCTCGGCATGGGCGATGGAATAGGGCACGCTGATCAGCCCGAGCGCGAGCTGGGCGATCAGCAGCAGCAGGATGGCGATATCCCAGAAGCTGGAGGTCTCGCGGATGCGCGGGTCGGTCAGCCGCCGATGCGCCAGCATCAGGCCGCCGACGATCGCCGCCAGCCCGGCGACGCCGCCGGCGATGGCGGCCAGAAGCTGCTTCACCGGGGCGGTGATACCGAAAGCCTCGTAGATTTCATGCGGGACCAGAAGGCCGAATAAATGGCCGAAGAAGATGAAGAGGACGCCGACATGGAAAAGGCCGGAGCCGACCCTCAACTGCCGCGCCCGCAGCATCTGGCTCGACGAGGATTTCCAGGTGAAGGGGTCGCGCTCGTAACGTGCGACGGAACCGATGGCCAGCACCGCCAGCGCGATATAGGGATAGATGCCGAAGAAGAAATTATGCATGGCTGCCTCCGTTATTCGGCTGCTGTGCGATGTGCGGGTTGGGCCGGCGCCTCCATGCGCGCGAACATGTCGCGCACCTGCGGGCATCCGGCGTTCGGGTCGGGGCCGAAGCGAACCTCGCTTTCCTCCCAGACCTGGTCGAGCGCCTCCAGATCGTCGGGATCGACATCCGGCTGCTCCATCAGCTCGGCCAGCGCCTCCCGGTTCGGTTTGGCGCCGGCGATCTGCAGAAGCGCGGCGAAGACGGCGCCATAGGCGCTGTCGCGCCGGGCCAGCCGGGCGTGGAGCGCCTCGAATATATGCGCGGCGTCGGCCAGCACCTCCCGCGCCTCGGCCGCTTCCAGCGTGGAGAGATATTCCAGCAGCACCGGCAGATGGTCGGGAAGCTCGGAGGTGACCGGCTCGAACCCTTTCTCGCGATAGGTCTCCAGCAGCGAGACCATGGCCCCGCCCCGGTCGCGGCTTTCGCCATGGACATGTTCGAAGAGATTGAGCGACAGCGTCCGCGACCGGTCGAAGAGCATCACGTAACGCTCTTCGAGATCATAGATGTCGCCGCTCGCCATCTCCTCCGCCAGCGGACGGAGATCGCGCCGCGCGGCGGCGGTCAGCCTGCGATCGGCGGCGAGGACGCCGGCGATCTCGGGCATGGCGCCCTGCAATTCCCGCGTCGGATAGCTGAGGATCAGCGAAAGCGCCTTCAGCGTGCGGTCCCTGAGTTCGAGAGCCATCAGCGCACCTCCTCGGGCATTTTCAGCGGTTTTCTCGATCCGCCGAAGAGCGAGGCCTTGCTGGCCCCCGGCGAGCAGCCGTTGGTGTCGGTGAAGCCGCAGCCGCCGCGAATGTCATAGGCCTCCTCGACCTGTTCGCGATGCGTGGTCGGGATCACGAAACGATCCTCGTAATCGGCGATGGCCATGATCCGGTACATGTCCTCGATCACCCGGCCGCTGAGGCTGACGCGGGCGGCGATCCCCTCGTCGATCACGCCGTCCACGGTCTTGGCGCGCATATAGGCGCGCATGGCCAGCATCCGCTCCAGCGCATGGGCGATCGGCTTTTCATCCCCCGCCGTCAGCATGTTGGCGAGATAACGGAGCGGGATGCGGAGATTCCGCACATCCGGCATGGCGCCGTCCATGCCGATCGCCCCCGCCTCGGCGGCGTTCTGGATCGGCGAGAGCGGCGGAATGTACCAGACCATCGGCAGGGTCCGGTATTCGGGATGGAGCGGGAAGGCCACCTTCCATTCCATCGCCATCTTCCAGATCGGGCTTTCCTGCGCCGCCTTGATCCAGTCCTGCGGCACGCCGTCGGCGGCGGCGGCGCGGATCACCTCCGGGTCGTTCGGATCGAGGAAGACGCCAAGCTGCGCGTCGTAGAGATCCATCTTCTCGGCCGTGTTCGCGGCCTCCTCGATCTTGTCGGCGTCATAGAGCATCACCCCGATATAGCGGATGCGCCCGACGCAGGTTTCCGAACAGACCGTGGGATTGCCGCTCTCGATCCGCGGATAGCAGAGCGTGCATTTCTCGGATTTGCCGGTAGACCAGTTATAATAGACCTTCTTGTAGGGGCAGCCGGAGACGCACATCCGCCAGCCGCGGCATTTCTCCTGATCAATCAGGACGATGCCGTCCTCCTCGCGCTTGTAGATCGCGCCCGAGGGGCAGGAGGCGGCGCAGGCCGGGTTGAGGCAGTGTTCGCAAAGCCGGGGGAGATACATCATGAAGGTGTTCTCGTATTCCCCGTAGATCTGCTTCTGGATCCCCTCGAAATTGTAATCCTGGCTGCGCCGGGAGAATTCGCCGCCGAGGATCTCGTCCCAGTTCGGCCCTTTCTCGATCTTCTCGATC
>JBKECG010000173.1:0-16232 GCA_047974395.1 Pikeienuella sp.
ATAAAAGCCGTATATCACTCAAGAAAATTTGCACAATTCAGCCAAAATCATGTGGAGGCCGGGAGACGCTTCGGGCACGAAGGCGCTTCACCGCCGGCGCGCCCGCATCTCAGCGATCCGCGTTCGCCCCCGCCCGCAGGGCGGCTGAGCCGCCCGCCGCCTCCGCCCCGCCGCGCGTGAAATCCATCATCACGAAGACGACGAAGGCCCGCACGAAGACCAGCGCGAAACGCGTGGCCGAGAGCATACCGCCGAGCACCGCGACGCCGATCGCGTTCTGGCTGGCCGAACTGGCCCCGGTGGCGATCGCCAGCGGCGTCACGCCCAGCGTGAAGGCCAGCGAGGTCATCAGGATCGGCCGGAACCGCAACCTGGCGGCGTCCAGCGTCGCCTCCATCAGCGAACGGCCGGCGGCGATCTCGTCCTTGGCGAATTCGACGATCAGGATCGCGTTCTTCGCCGAAAGCCCGATGATCGCGATCAGGCCGACCTTGAAATAGACGTCGTTGGCCATCCCCTGCGACAGCACCCCGGTCACCGCGCCGATGGCGCCGAGCGGCACCACCAGCATCACCGAAAGCGGGATCGCCCAGCTTTCATAGAGCGCCGCGAGCAGCAGGAAGACGAAAAGCACGCTCAACGCGAAAAGATAGGGCGCCTGATCGCCGGACTGGATCTCCTGCAGCGACTGGCCGGTCCATTCATAGCCGAAGCCCGCCGGCAGCCCCTCCATCAGCCGCTCCATCTCGTCGATGGCGTCGCCGGAGGCGTAGCCCGGCTTCGCCTCGCCGGAAATGCGGATCGAGGGGTATCCATTATAGCCGACCACCTGCAACGGACCGCGCACCCATTCGACCTCGGCGAAGGCTTTCAGCGGCACCATGCCGCCGTGGATGTTGCGGACATTGAGGTTGAGGATGTCCTCGGTCTGCATCCGGGCGCCGTCCTCGGCCATCATCGTCACCCGCTGCATGCGCCCGGCGTTCGGGAAATCGTTGACATAGGCCGAGCCGAAATTCCCTGAGACGGCGGCGTTGATATCCGAGAACAGCACGCCGAAGGCGTTGGCCTTTTCGCGGTCCACGATCAGCCGCACCTGCGGCGCGGCCGGAAGGCCGGTGACGCGCATGCCGGTCAGGACCGGGCTTTGCGCCGCCGCGGCGAAAAGCTGCTCCTGCGCCGCGACCAGCGCGTCCTGCCCCTGTCCGTTCCGGTCCTGAAGCCGGAATTCGAAACCCGAGGTCGTGCCCAGCCCCTGGATCGAGGGCGGCGAGAGCGCGAAGGCGAAGCCGTCCTTGATCCCCCAGAGCTTGCCGGTCGCCCGCTCGGCGATGGCGCCGGCGGAATTCTCCGGCCCGCGCTCCGACCAGTCGGTGAGCGTGGCGAAGGCCAGCCCGGCGTTCTGCCCGGCGCCCGAGAAGCTGAAGCCGAGAATGCCGATCACGCGCTCGACCGCGGGTTCGGTGGCGAAAACCTCCTCGATCTTCTCCATCACATGCAGGGTTCGGGTCTGGCTCGCCTCGGGCGGGGCCTGCACATCGACCAGAAGATAGCCCTGATCCTCCTGCGGCAGGAAGGAGCTGGGGATCAGCGTCCAGCCATAGCCGAGAGCCCCGACCAGCCCGAGATAGAGCACCATCATGAAGCCCGCGCGCCGGGCCGAAAGCCCGGCGAAACGGCCATAGCCGCGGGTCAGACCGGCGAGCCCGCGATTGAACCAGCCGAAGATCCCGCGTCCGGCCCCGCCATGGCTCCCCTTCGGAATCGGCTTCAGCAGGCTCGCCGCCAGCGCCGGGGTGAAGCTGAGCGCGAGAAAGCCCGAGAACATGATCGCCACGACCATGGTCAGCGCGAACTGGCGATAGATCACCCCGACCGCGCCGGGGAAGAAGGCCATCGGGATGAACACCGCCGAGAGCACGAGCGTGATGCCGACAATGGCGCCCTGGATCTGGCCCATGGCCTTGATCGTCGCCTCGCGGGGGGGAAGCCCCTCCTCGGACATGATGCGCTCGACATTCTCCACGACGACGATGGCGTCATCGACAAGGATGCCGATCGCCAGCACCGAGGCGAACATGGTCAGCACGTTGATCGAGAAACCCGCCATGTAGAGCACCGCCAGCGCGCCCGAAAGCGCGATCGGCACCACCAGCATCGGGATGATGGTGTAGCGGAATTTCTGAAGGAACAGAAGCAGCACCAGAAAGACCAGCGCCATCGCCTCCAGCAGGGTCTCCACCACCTTCTCGATCGAAAGCTCGACAAAGGGCGAGGTGTCATAGGGGATCGAATAGGTGATGCCGCTCGGGAAGAAGCCCGAAAGCTCCTCCATCTTCTCGCGCACCGCCGCGGAGGCGGCGATGGCGTTGCCGGTCGGGCGCAGCTGCACGCCGACCGCCGCCGAAGGCTTGCCGTTGAGGCGGGAGGAGAAGCTGTAGCTCTCGGCCCCGATCTCGACCCGCGCCACATCGGAAAGCCGGACGGTGGAGCCGTCGGGATTGGCCCGGAGCACGATGTCCTCGAACTCCTCCACGGTGGAAAGCTGGCCGTCCACCAGCACCGTGGCGGTGATCTCCTGCCCCGCCGCGTTCGGCTGATCGCCGACCCGGCCGGCGGCGACCTGCGCGTTCTGCGCGCGGATCGCGGCGGCGACATCCTCCACGGTGAGGTTGAGCCCGACCATCTTGTCGGGGTCCAGCCAGATCCGCAGCGATCGCTGCGAGGAGAAGACCTGCGCGTTGCCGATCCCCTCGATGCGCCTGATCTCGCCGACCACGTTGCGGGTGAGATAATCGCCGAGCCCCACCGGATCGACGCTGCCATCCTCCGAGGTTAGCGCGACGACCATGAGAAAGCCGGCCGATGCGTCGTCCACCTGAATGCCCTGCCGCGTCACCGCCTCCGGCAGGCGCGGCTCGACCCGGCGGATGCGGTTCTGGACATCGACCTTGGCCTGCTCCAGCGAGACGCCGGGCTGGAAGGTGACGTTGATCGAGACGCGCCCGTTCGCTTCCGAGGTGGATTCGAAATAGATCATCCCGTTGACGCCGTTCAGCTCGTCCTCGATCTGCCGGGTGACGCTCTGGTAAAGTTCAGTCGGCGAGGCGCCGGGATAGACGGTCTCGATCGCGACCTGCGGCGGCGCGACCTCCGGGTATTGCGAAATCGGGGTCTGCGGCAGCGCCAGCGCGCCCGCGATCAGGATGAAGATCGAGATGACCCAGGCGAAGATCGGGCGGTCGATGAAGAAACGCGACATGATCGGCGCTCAGCCGTCGCGCTTTTCGCCGCCGGCGTCGGCGGCTGCGGGGCGGTCCCAGGGCTCGGGCGCGACCGGGGCGCCGGGGCGGATCTTCTGGAAACCCTCCACGATCACCTTGTCGCCGGGGTTCAGCCCCTCCTCTATCAGCCAGCGGTCGCCGGCGACGCGCCCGGTCTTCACCGGGCGCAGCTCGGCCGCGCCCTCCTCGTTGACGATATAGAGATGCGGCACGCCGCCGGCGTCGCGCTGGATCGCCTGTTGCGGCACGGCGATCGCGTTCTGGGCGACGCCCTGCTGGATCAGCACCCGGACATACATGCCGGGCAGAAGATCGCCGTCCGGGTTCGGAAACTCGCCGCGCAGGGTGATCTGCCCGGTGGTCGCGTCCACTGTCGATTCCGAGAACAGCAGCCGCCCGCTCGGCCCGTAAGGGGCGCCGTCATCGAACAGCAGCCCCACCGCCGCTTCGCCCTGCGCGTCGCGCGCGACCTTGCCCTCGGCGTAGGCGCGGCGCAGATCGCGCAGCGCCTTCGAGGTCTGGGTGAAATCGGCGTAGACCGGGTCGAGCTGCTGCACGGTCGCCAGGCTCTCTATATCGGCGGAGGAGACCAGCGCGCCCTCGGTGATGCGGGCGCGGCCGATCCGGCCGCGGATCGGCGATTCGACCACCGTGTGCTTCAGGTTGATCCGCGCCGCCTCCAGCTCCGCCGCGGCGACGGCGACATTGGCGTTGGCGCGGGCCAGCCCGGCGACGGCGTCGTCATATTGCTGGGCGCTGACCACGTTGCGGTTGCGCAATTCGACCTGTCGGTCGGCGAGCTGCTGCGCGGCGACGCGCCCGGCCTCCGCCACCGCCAGCGCGGCTTCGGAGCGGTTCACCTGCACCTGGAAAGGCTCCGGGTCGATCCGGTAGAGCGGCGCGCCCGCCTCCACGATCGCGCCCTGCTCGAACAGACGCTCGATCACGAGGCCGGAGACGCGCGGGCGCACCTCCGCTATCCTGGTCGGCGCGATGCGGCCGGGCAACTCGTTGACCACGGGAATGGCCTCGGGCGCCGCCTCGATCACGGCGACGGCCTGAGGTGGCGGGGTGAAGCCGCCGCCGGCCTGTTCTTCCCCGCCCTCCTGATCGCAGGCCGCGAGGAGCGCGAGCGCGGCCACGCCGCCGCATATCTGTTTCATCATGCGCATCGGACGCCTTCATCATCGGTTGCGGCGGCAGGCGGATCGTTGGATATCGCCCTGCGCGGCGGCCGCGTCAAGTCGCTGCGGCCTTGCGTTCCTGCCTCACCACGTAAACGGCGGAGGCGAAGATCACGCCGGCGCCGATGAAGGTCCAGCGGTCGGGAATCTCGGCGAAGAACCAGAACCCGATCAGCGCCGCCCAGACCAGTTTCAGGAAATCCAGCGGCAGGATCGCGGTCGGCTCGGCCAGTTTCAGCGCCTCGCTGACGGATACCTGCGCGATGGTGCCGCAGAACGCCATGAAGAGCAGCCAGAGAAAGGTCTCCGGCGTCGGCGTGACCCAGACCCAGAGCGCCGGGCCAAAGGAGAAGGCGCTGAGAAACACCCCCATCCAGACGACGATGGTGACGCTCGATTCCGTGCGCGACAGGATCTTGATCAGGATCACCGCGATCCCCCAGAGCAGCGCCGCCGCGATCGCCAGCAGCGAGCCGGCGTCCACCTCCACGAAGCCGGGGCGGATGATCGTCAGCATGCCGAGAAAGCCGAACACGATCGCCAGCCAGCGCCGCGCCCGGATCTTCTCGCGCAGGATCAGCGCGCTGAGGATCGCGGCGAAGATCGGCGCGGCGAAATTCAGCGCCGTCACCTTGGCCAGCGGCGCGACGCTGAGCGCGACGAAGAACATCAGCATCGCGCAGATGTTGATGACGCCGCGCAGGGCGTGCAGCCCGATCCGGCGGGTGCGGAACGGCGTGAGCCCCCGACGCAGGAAAATCGGCGAAAGGACTACGAGGCCAAGGAAATTCCGGAAAAAGGCGATCTCCACCGCCGGCAGTTCGGCCGAGACATGGCGCACCGACACATGCATGACCGAGGCCCCGATCGTCGAGATCACCATCATCGCCGCGCCGCGCGTCGCCGGCGACTGGGCGCGCCACATGGCGAGAAGCCGGGATCGCCCGCGCGCTGTTGCGGGCTGATCGGGTTGAGGTTCCGGCTCCGCGTCCCTCAAACCGCGGCGGCGCCGCCCGGTCCGGCCCTTTCCTGCTCATGCGGTCGCATCGCGCTCGCTCCCTTCGCGCCGACACGACGCACTGGCGTGAGCCTAGCCCGGCGGGGAAGATCGGACCATTGCCGGTTCGGAATGGCTGGCGCCCCCTCCGGTCATCGCTCGGGGGCGATTAAGAACGGGCCGGCGCCCCTTTCGGAGACGCCGGCCCGCATGTTTCCGCGATTGCGGCCTCAGGCGAGGTCGAACCGGTCGAGATCCATCACCTTGCTCCATGCGGCGACGAAATCCGTCACGAATTTCCCGCGCGCGTCGTCGGAGGCGTAGACCTCCGCCAGCGCCCGAAGCTGGGAGTTGGAGCCGAAGACCAGATCGACCTCGGTCGCCTTCCACTTCACTTCGCCGCTCTTGCGGTCGGCGCCTTCGAACACGCCGCCGCCGACCGGCTTCCATGCGGTGGACATGTCCAGGAGGTTGACGAAGAAGTCATTGGTCAGCGCGCCCGGCGTCCGGGTGAAGACGCCGTTGGCGGAGCCGTCGGCGTTGGCGTTCAGCGCCCGCATGCCGCCGACCAGCACCGTCATCTCCGGCGCGGTCAGGGTCAGGAGCTGGGCGCGATCGACCAGCATCTCAGTCGGGCGGCGCACCGCGCCGGGGCCGTAATGGTTGCGGAACCCGTCCGCCTTCGGCTCCAGATGGCCGAAGGAGTCGACATCGGTCTCCGCCGCCGATGCGTCGGACCGGCCCGGGGTGAAGGGAACCTCGACCTTGTGGCCCGCCGCCTCCGCCGCCGCCTCGACCGCCGCAGCGCCGCCCAGGACGATCAGATCGGCGAGCGAGACCTTCTTGCCGCCCTTCCGGGCCGTGTTGAACTCCTTCTGCACGGTTTCCAGCGCCTTCAGGGCCTTGGCCAGCTCGGCCGGCTCGTTCGCCGCCCAGTCCTTCTGCGGCGCCAGCCGCAGCCGCCCGCCATTGGCGCCGCCCCGCTTGTCGGAGCCGCGGAAGGTCGAGGCCGCCGCCCAGGCCGTCTTCACCAGCCGCGAGACCGAAAGACCGCAATCGAGGATCTTCGCCTTCAGCGCGGCGATGTCGGCCTCGTCGATCAGCTCGTGATCGACCGCAGGGATCGGGTCCTGCCAGATCAGCGTCTCGGTCGGGACTTCCTTGCCGAGATAGCGGCTGACCGGGCCCATGTCGCGATGGGTCAGCTTGAACCAGGCGCGGGCGAAAGCGTCGGCGAACTCGTCCGGGTTCTCATAGAACCGGCGGGAGATCTTCTCATAGGCCGGGTCGGTGCGGAGCGCGATATCCGAGGTCAGCATCGACGGCGCATGGCGCTTGGTCTTGTCATGCGCGTCCGGCACCGAATTCGCGCCGGCGCCGCCCTTCGGGATCCATTGATGGGCGCCGGCCGGGCTTTTGGTCAGTTCCCAGTCATAGCCGAAGAGATTCCAGAAGAAATTGCTGCTCCACCTGGTCGGGGTCGAGGTCCAGATCACCTCCAGCCCGCTGCCGATGGCGTCGCCGCCCTTGCCGGAGCCGTAGCTGCTCCTCCAGCCGAGGCCCTGCTCCTCGATCCCGGCCGCTTCCGGCTCCGGGCCGACCAGCGCCGCGTCGCCGGCGCCATGGGTCTTGCCGAAGGTGTGGCCGCCGGCGATCAGGGCGACGGTCTCCTCGTCGTTCATCGCCAGGCGGCCGACAGTGTCGCGGATATCGCGGGCCGAGGCCATCGGATCCGGGTCGCCGTTCGGCCCTTCCGGGTTGACGTAGATCAGCCCCATCTGCACCGCCGCGAGCGGGTTTTCCAGATCGCGTTCGCCGCTGTAACGCTCATCGCCGAGCCAGGTCGCCTCCGGGCCCCAGTAGATATCCTCCTCCGGCTCCCAGACATCCTCGCGCCCGCCGGCGAAGCCGAAGGTCTTGAAGCCCATGGATTCGAGCGCGACAGTCCCGGCCAGGATCATCAGATCGGCCCAGGAGACGCTCTTGCCGTATTTCTGCTTGACCGGCCACAGCAGGCGGCGGGCCTTGTCGAGATTCACATTGTCCGGCCAGCTGGTCAGCGGCGCGATACGCTGCGAGCCGGTCCCGGCTCCGCCGCGACCGTCATGGACGCGATAGGTGCCGGCGCTGGGCCAGGCCATGCGGATGAACAAGGGCCCGTAATGGCCGAAATCCGCCGGCCACCAGTCCTGCGAATCGGTCATCAGCGCCGTCAGATCGGCCTTCAGCGCGTCGAGATCGAGCGCCTTGAACGCCTCGGCGTAGTCGAAGCCCTTGTCCATCGGATCGGATTCGGCCGTGTTCTGGGCCAGGATCTTCAGGTTGAGCTGGTTCGGCCACCAGTGGCGGTTGGCTACGCTGCCGGTGGCGACATGCTTGTTCTCGCCATGCATGACGGGGCATTTGCCGCTGTCAGATCCGTCCATTCGATCCTCCGATCAAGGTCTGCGTTGCGCGCCGGCGTTGCTGAAGAGAAACGCGCCGGAGACCTGACCCGGATCGAATGAGCGGCGCGCGCCGGCCCGGCCTGTCGGCCTCGCTGGCGCGCCTTCGCCGTCCGTAGCTCCGGGCCGGATGAATCCGACCTGTCTTCGTACTCGGCGAAGCGTTTCTAACAAAGGCGATCAATTGGAGAAAGTTGAATATACTGATCAGAGTGATAAGATTTGATTATGATAAACCTCACCCTGAAACAGCTCCGCTATTTCGAGGCGCTCACCCGTCACGGGCATTTCGGCCGCGCCGCCGCGGCCTGCGCCGTCTCCCAGCCGGCGTTGTCGGTGCAGATCAAGGAACTGGAGGAGACGCTCGGCGCGCCGCTCTTCGAGCGGGGCGCGCGACAGGTCCGCCCGACCGGTCTTGGCGAGAACGTCGCGCGGCGGGTGCGCGAGATCCTGCGCGCGGTGGATGAGCTGGGCGATCTCGCCCGCGCCTCGCAGGAGAGCTTCGTCGGCCGGCTGCGGATCGGGGTGATTCCGACCATCGCGCCCTATCTGCTGCCGCGAATCGTGGCCGAACTGACCGATATGCATCTGGGGCTGGAGCTGCATATCCGCGAGACGCTGACCGCGAAGCTGATCCACGAGCTGCGCGAGGGCCGGCTCGACGCCGCCATCGTCGCGCTGCCGGTCTCGGAGCCCTCGCTGACCGAGGTCGCGCTGTTCACCGAGCCTTTCCTGCTGGTGCGCCAGCGCGCGGACGAGGGCAAACCTCCTCCGAACCGGGAGGCGCTGCGCGAGATGAAGCTGCTGTTGCTGGAGGAAGGGCACTGTTTCCGCGATCAGGCGCTCTCCTTCTGCAATCTCCGTTCGGCGCAGCCGCGCGAGATGCTGGACGGCAGTTCGCTCTCCACCCTGGTGCAGATGGTGGGCGCCGGCATCGGCGTCACGCTGATCCCGGAAATGGCCGCGCCGATCGAGACCCGCTCCGCCGAGGTCTCCCTCGCCCGGTTCGAGGGCGCCGAGCCGACGCGCACGGTCGGGATGATCTGGCGCAGGACCAGCCCGCTGGCGAAACAGCTGCATGAGATCGCCGAGGTCGTGCGCCGCTCGGCCGAGACGCTGCGCGCCGAAAGTGTCGCGGTCAACTGAACGGCGATCAACGCGCCTGAACCTCAAGCTCAGATCGCGCTCATCCAAAATTATCAATAATATATTGACTAAAACTCAAGTAGAGATAACGACTGTTTCACTTTACACACAAGATGTGTTCACACAGACCTATCAATTTCCTCAATTGGGACGTCTTTTCTCACACGGCCGAATGGACAGTTTACGCCGATGCAGGAGAGCCCCGAATGACCACGCGCAGATCGTCGAACATCGCCACGAACATCCCCGTCGGCCCGGAATTCCAGGTCAACGCCACGACCGAGGACAGTCAGGCGAAACAGAGCGTCGCGGCGCTGTCGAAAGGCGGCTTCGTCGTCATCTGGGAATCCGCCGACGGGTCCAATATCGGCGTCTTCGGCCAGCGTTATGACGCGAATGGCGACAAGGCGGGCGCGGAATTCCAGGTCAACACCTACACCGCCGGGGCGCAGAAGGCCGCAAACGTGACCACGCTGTCCGGCGGCGGCTTCGTGGTCTCCTGGGAATCCACCGGCCAGGACGGTTCGGGCGGCGGCGTCTTCGCCCAGCGTTACAACAGGAACGGCGACAGGGTCGGAGGAGAGTTTCAGGTCAACGACCAGAGCGCCGACCACCAGAAACGCCCCGCCATGGCGGGGCAATGGGAGAACGGCTTCGTCGCCGCCTGGGAATCCCGCGGCGAGGAAAGCGACGCGCCCGGCACGAGCGGCGTCTTCGCCCAGCGTTACGACAAGCATGGCGACAAGGTGAAAGGGCCATTCCAGGTCAACACCGAAACCGCTGACAACCAGACCGAAGCGAGCATGGCCATGCTTTCGGATGGCGGTTTCGTCGTTTCATGGCTCTCGAATCTCCAGGACGGCGATTTCAACGGCGTCTTCGCCCAGCGGTACAACAAGATCGGCGACAAGCTGGGCGGGGAGTTCCGGGTCAACGCCACCACGGACGGCTCCCAGGTGCAAAAGAGCGTCGCGGCGCTGTCGGATGGCGGCTTCATCGTCACCTGGATCTCTCTCAAACGGGACGGCGGCGGCGTCTTCGCCCAGCGTTACGACGCCAGAAGCGCCAAGGTCGGCGGAGAGTTCCGCGTCAACGATCCGGCCAGGAGCGGCGAAGGCTTCTCCAATGTGACGGAACTGCCGGATGGCGGCTTCCTCATCACCTGGCAATACGCCACCTCTCCGGGCGAGCTTGGGGCGGCGCCGGGGATCGAGGTCTACGCCCGGCGCTTCGACAAGAACGGAAAACCCACGGGCGCGGAGTTCCAGATCGGCGCCTCGGCGGCGGACAATCAGGAAACGCCGCGCGCGACCGCGCTGACGAATGGCGATTACCTCGTCACATGGACGTCTTCCGACGAGGGCGGTTTCGACAGCAACGTCACCGCGCAGATCTTCCGCGACAACCGCGGCTCGACCGGCGCGGTGAAGATCATCGGCGAGGCGCGGGAGGGCAAGACGCTCAGCGCCGAGACCTCGGCGCTGGCGGATGAAGACGGGCTCGGCCCCCTCGCCTACGCCTGGCTGCGCGACGGCGCGGTGATCGGCGGGGCGACCGGCGCGCGCTATACGCTGACCGGGGCCGATCTCGGCGCCAATGTCAGCCTGCAGGTCTCCTATACCGACGGGAACGGCACGCAGGAGGAGATCACCAGCAGCCCGACCAGGATTTCGCCGGTCGGCCGCCCCACCGTCGGCGACGACACCCTCAAGGGCGGCGCCGGCGACGACCGGTTCAATGGCGGGCGCGGCGACGACAACATGAAGGGCGGCGCCGGGCATGACACGCTGGCCGGCAATGACGGCGACGACGTCATGCTGGGCGACGCCGGCCGCGACCGGCTTTTCGGCGGCGCCGGAAACGACACCATGAAGGGCGGCGCCTACGCCGATTTCCTGAGCGGCGGCGCTGGCGACGACCTGCTGAAAGGCGATGGCGGCAAGGATGTGCTGAAAGGCGACGCCGGCCGGGACGTGCTGAAGGGCGGTGGCGGCGCCGACAAGCTGAAGGGCGGCGCCGGGGCCGACAAGCTGAACGGCGGCGCCGGAAACGACATCCTGATCGGCGGCGGCGGCGGGGACAGGTTCCAGTTCAGCGCCAATGGCGGCGATGACGTGATCCGCGATTTCCAGAACGGGCGCGACGGCCTCGTCATCCTTTCGGGGGCGAACCGCTTCGCCGATCTGGATATCTCCGACACCGCACGCGGCGCGCTGATCGAGTTCGGGCGAAGCTCCGTGCTGTTGCTGAATGTCGAAGCGTCCCAGCTCGACGCCAGTGATTTCATCTTCTGACAGCCGGCCTGACCGCCCGAAAACAGTCGCCTGATTTTTTCAAACCTCGCTCCCGCCACCGCAGGGAGCGAGGTTTTTTTCGCCTCACTTCCGGGGCCGCCGCATTATCGCAAATCTCACCCATATCAATAATAAATATCTATTGATTTATATTCAATAAAAAACATATATTGGCTGTGATTTGGATTCTCCGGCTTTCGGGAGCCTTGCAATGGCCACGCGCAGTTCAGTCAACGACAAGAGCAACATTCCTCTTGGCGGCGAGTTCAGGATCAACAGCTTCACGACCAGCGTGCAAAATCTCGCGCATATCGCCGCGCTGAAGGATGGCGGCTTCGTCATCATCTGGCAGTCCGGCGATCTCGACGGCGACAATCTTGGCATCTCCGCCCAGCGATATGACGCGAACGGCGCCCCGCTCGGCGCGGAATTCCAGGTCAACACCTACACAACCAGCGCGCAGAACAATCCGGGCGTCGCCGCCCTCGCCGATGGCGGCTTTGTCGTCACCTGGAAGTCATTCGAACAGGATGGCGACGATTTCGGCATCTTCGCCCAGGGATACGACGCCGGCGGCGTCAGGCAGGGCGTCGAATTCCAGGTCAACGCCACGACGGCCAGCCGGCAGGAATTCCCATCGGTGGGCGCGCTCCCGGATGGCGATTTCATCATCCTCTGGGACTCGTTCGGTCAGGATGGAAGCGCGCCGGCCTCAACTGGCGTCTTCGCCCAACGCTATGGCGCGGACGGCGTCGCCAAGGGATCGGAATTCCAGATCAGCACCGAAACGGCGGGCAACCAGTCCAACCCGGTCATGGCCGCTCTCTCCGGAGGCGGTTTCGTCATCACATGGGTGTCGAGAGGGCAGGATGGCGACGAAAGGGGCGTTTACGCCCAGCGATATGAGGCCAATGGCGACAAGGCGGGCGGCGAGTTCCGGGTCAATACGGAAACCGACCTCAACCAATCCTCCCCGAACATAGCGGCGCTGGCCGATGGCGGTTTCATCATCGCCTGGGAATCCGACCAGCAGGACGGCTCCGGTTTCGGCGTCTACGCCCAGCGTTATGACAAGGACGGCGTCGCGCAGGGGACGGAGTTTCTGGTCAACAGCACGACAGCCAACACGCAACGCACCCCGAATGTGACCGCGCTGTCGGATGGCGGCTTTCTCATCACCTGGGAATCCGACCAGCAGGACGGCTCCAGCTGGGGCATATACGCCCAACGATATGACAAGGACGGCGCCAGGGTGGGCGAGGAGTTCCTGGTCAATACTTATGTGGACGATTATCAGCGCACCCCTTATGTGGAGGCCCTGCCGGATGGCGGTTTCGCCATCGCATGGACGTCCAACCTTCAGGACGGCGACTCGCTCGGCCTCTATGGCCAGCTCTATCTCGACAACCGCGTCTCGACCGGAGACCCGGTGATCAGGGGCGAGGCGAAGGAGGACGAGACGCTGACCGTCGACGTCTCGGCGCTGGCGGATGCGGACGGCCTGGGCGCCTTCGCCTACGCCTGGCTGCGCGACGGCGCGCCGATCGCCGGCGCGAACGGCGCCAGCTACACGCCGATCGGCGACGATATCGGCGCCCGGCTCAGCGTCCGCATCTCCTATACCGACGGGCGGGCCACGCGGGAGACGATCACCAGCGATCCCACGGCGGCGGTGACCAAGGCCAGCGACGACACGCTGACCGGCGGCGCAGGCGGCGAGCAGATAGATGGCGGCGGCGGCGATGACCAGATCAACGGCGGCGGCGGCGACGACACGCTGCTGGGCGGCAAGGGTGACGACAAGCTCGACGGCGGCGAGGGTGACGACCAGCTGATCGGCGGCGACGGCGACGACACGATGGCCGGCGGCGCGGGCGACGATCATCTGACCGGCGACGACGACCGGACCCCGACCGGCGGCGGCGCGGGCGGCGACATGCTCTATGGCGGCGTCGGGGGCGACCGGCTTTTCGGCGGCGAAGGCGGGGATTGTCTCTTCGGCGGCATGGGGCCCGACACGCTTTTCGGCGGCGCCGGCGCGGATTGCCTTTTCGGCGATGAAGGCCGCGATCTTCTGGACGGAGGCGCGGGCGCGGACACCATGCGCGGCGGCCGGGGCGACGACCGGCTGGAGGCGCGCGCCGGCGCCGACCGGCTCGATGGCGGGCGCGGCCAGGACATCTTGGCCGGCAATGGCGGCGACGATCTCATCAAGGGCGACCGGGGCCGCGACGCGCTCTATGGCGGGGGCGGCGACGACACGCTGGAGGGCGGTCGCTACGCCGACCGTCTGGAGGGCGGCGCCGGCAAGGACATTCTCAAGGGCGGGCGCGCCGACGACCGGCTGATCGGCGGCGGCGGAGACGAAAGGCTGAACGGCGGGCTCGGCGAGGACATCCTGATGGGCGGCGCAGGCGCCGACAGGTTCCAGTTCCGGGCCGACACCGGCGATGACGTCATCCGCGATTTTCAGGATGGTCAGGACAGCATCGCGATACTTTCCGGCGCGGACGGTTTCGCGGATCTGGAGATCTTCGACACCCAGAACGGCGCTCTGGTCGCGTTCGGGCGGGTCTCGATCCTGTTCATGGATATCGGCGCCGACCAGATCGACCGGAGCGATTTCCTGTTCTGAGCGGAGCGGCCGGAATGGCGCGCCGCCGCCACCGGGATATGGATGAGGTTACAATAACTTATAACTATCAAGTTAACCGATGGTCAAATCTTCTCCGACAGGATGACCGGCGCGTTCCAACCCCGCTCGAAAGGCAGCCCCGATGACCACCCGCATCGCTTCCAACAACGCAACCGGCATTCCCCCCGGGCCCGAGTTCTGGGCCGCCGCTCCTCCTGCGAATCACGCCCCCACCGGCGATCTGATGGTTTACGGCCGGGTGCGGGAGGGTCGTCCGCTGATCGCCGACGCCACGGCGCTGGCGGATGAGGACGGGCTGGGCGCCTTCACCTACGCCTGGCTTCGCGACGGCGCGCCGATAGAGGGCGAGACCGGGCTGATCTACAGGCTGACCAGCGCCGATATCGGCGCCGCGATCAGCGCCCGGGTCTCCTATACGGATGGCCTGGGAACGAAGGAGACAATCACCAGCGATCCGACGGCGATCATGACCGCCCGCTCCGCCAGCGTCATCGCGAATGCCGAGGCGCCCAAGGGCGGCCCCGGCGACGACTGGTTGAGGGGCGGCCCGAGCGACGACCAGCTTGAGGGGCGCGGCGGCGCCGATCGGCTGATCGGCGGGGTGGGCGACGATCGACTCCATGGCGGCGACGGGGCCGATCGGCTCCATGGCGGCGATGGCGGCGACAGGCTCCATGGCGGCGCGGGCGGCGATATCCTGGCGGGAGAAGGCGGCGGAGATTTCCTCTCGGGCGACCGGGGCCGCGACAGGCTCCATGGCGGCGACGGCGACGACATCCTGCTCGGCGGGCGCGGCGACGACATGCTGGACGGCGGGCGCGGAGCCGACATGTTGAAGGGCGGAGACGGCGCCGACCGGCTGATCGGCGCCAGCGGCGGCGATACGCTGAAAGGAGGGCGTGGCGACGACATGCTGCTCGGCGGCGACGGCGCCGATATTCTGAAAGGCGATCACGGCGACGACAGGCTGAAAGGCGGCGATGGCGACGACATCCTGCTCGGCGGGCGCGGCGACGACATCCTGAAAGGCGGGGACGGCGCCGACATGTTCCGGTTCCGCGCCCTCGACGGCGATGACGTCATCCGCGACTTCCAGAACGGGCGGGACAGCATCGAGATCGTCACCGGCGCCACCGGCTTCGGCGGGCTGGAGATATCCGACACCGCGCGCGGCGCGCTGATCGCGTTCGGGCAGGCCACGGTGCTGCTGAAGGGCGTAGATGCGAATCAGATCGACGCTGGCGATTTCATCTTCTGAAGACGCCAGCGGCCCTATTCGAAAAGCTCGTCCTGCCCTTCGGGCGCCGGTCCGTCATCTTCCTCGTCATCCGGGATGTCGGCCGCGATGCGGTTGTCCAGAAGGCCCGCGTCGCGCAGCTCCTTGACACCGGGCAGGTCGCGCGGGCTTTCCAGCCCGAACTGATCCAGAAAACTCTCTGTGGTGACGAAGGTGATCGGCCGTCCGGGCGTCATCCGCCGGCGGCCGAGCCGCACCCATTCCATCTCGATCAGCAGATCGACCGTGCCCTTGGAGACGGAAACGCCCCTGATCTCCTCGATCTCGGCGCGGGTCACCGGCTGGTGATAGGCGATGATCGCCAGCGTCTCCACCGCGGCTCGCGAAAGGCGGCGCTGCTCGATCTGCTCGCGGCTCATCAGGAAACCGAGATCGGGCGCGGTGCGGATCGCCCAGCCGGCGCCGACCCGGCGGATCTGCACCCCCCTGCCCTCATAGCGCCGCCGCAGATGCGCCAGAGCTTCGGCCGGATCGGCGCCATGCGGCATGCGCTCGCCCATCTCCTTCACGCTCATCGGCTGGGCGGAGGCGAAGAGAAGCGCCTCGACCATGCGTTCCTGCTCGGCCATGGGCGGCGCGGAAAACAGGCTTTCCGCGCGGCCGGGCGCGTCTTCGTCCTCAGCCATGGGCCGCGGCCCGCTGGCGGGCGCGGAGCATGATCGGGCCGAAGACATCGTCCTGGCGCAGCTCCGCCTGCCCGCGTTTCACCAGCTCCAGCGTCGCGGCGAAATGGCTGGCCAGCGCGCTGCGCCGCCGCTCCGGCGCGCCGGACCCGTCGCGCGGCAGCCACGAGGAAAGCGCGGTCCAGTCCAGCGCCTCGCCGATCAGGTCGGAAGGCCGTTTGACCGCCGCGTCACGCGCCTAGACCGGCGCGCGCCGCAGGTGCAGCGGTGCGGAATCCGCGTTGGTCTGGACCCGCGCCGAGGCGGC
>JBKECG010000216.1:0-12180 GCA_047974395.1 Pikeienuella sp.
GCGCGCCATCGCCTCGTCATCGCCCATGGCGTGGCCGCCGAATTTCACCACCACGGTCGCGCCGTTATGGCGCTGGAGATAGGGCAGGGCCTCGCTCAGCGTGCGGGCGGTTGCGATCCAGTCGCGTTTCATGGCGAGGGATTTCTCCATCTCGGTCTCCTCCGGAGGGTGATCCATAGCGTTTCGGTCAGCCGCTCGCCAGATGTTCGATGATCGGGCAGCGCGAATTTCCGTCGCCGGAACAGGCGGTCGCGATGCTGGCCAATTCGTCGCGCAGCGTCGTCAGCGCCGCGAGCTTGCGGTCCAGTTCGGCCAGATGGGTTTCGGCGATGGCCTTCACATCGGCGCTGGCGCGGCTCTTGTCCTCATAGAGCGCGAGGAGCTTGCGGCATTCCTCCAGCGTGAAGCCGAAGGCGCGGGCCCGGCCGATGAAGCCGAGCCGGCGCGCGTCATTCGCCGAATAATCGCGATAGCCATTGGCGGCGCGCGCGGGCGCGACCAGGCCGATCTCGGCGTAATAGCGCACCGTTTTCACCGGCAGACCGGCCCGGGCGGCGGCGTCGCTGATCATCATCGGCGTTCTCTCCGGCTGGGTTCTCCCCCTGATGAGGCGCTCGGCCGGGGCCGGGGTCAATACCCGACCGCGGCGCCGTCCTTGCGCGGGTCGGAGGCGGCCTCGTAGACGCCGTTCCCGTGCAGGCGGATCATCTGCGCGCCGCCGATCGGCGCCTCGGGGGTGAAGAGATCGTGGCCCTTCGCCGCCAGCGCGGCCCGCGTCTCGGGGCTGTAGCCATGTTCGATATGCAGCCGGCCGTCATAGGGGTCGGCGAAGCAGCGCGGCGCGTCCAGCGCGCTTTGCGGGTCCATCCCGAAATCGACCATATTGCTGAGCACGCGCGCATGGCCGGTGGACTGATACTGCCCGCCCATCACCCCATAGGAGGCGAAGAGCTTCCCGTCCTTGCGGATCATCGCCGGGATGATCGTGTGCAGCGGGCGCTTGCCGCCCTTCAGCTCGTTCGGATGCCCCTCGGTCAGCACGAAACCCGCGCCCCGGTTCTGGAAATTGATCCCGAACCTGGCCGAGGCCAGCCCGGAGCCGAAAGCGTGGAAGACCGAATAGATCATCGAGACGACCATGCCGTCCCTGTCGGCCGCGGTCAGATAGACCGTGTCCTTGTGGACCGCCTCGGCGGCCGGCGGCGGGGTCGGCGCGGCGCGGTCCATGTCGATCAGCGCGGCGAGCCTTTTCGCCGTCTCATCGGAAAGCATCCGTTCGGTCAGCGCATGATCGGGATCGGCGACGAAGCGGTTGCGCGCGTCATAGGCGAGCTTGGTCGCCTCCGCCTCCAGATGCGCGCGCTCGGCGCCGAAGGGCTCCATCGCGGCCACGTCGAAATGCGAGAGGATTTTCGCGATCAGCAGCGCTGTGACGCCCTGGCCGTTCGGCGGCAGCTCCACCAGTTCATAACCGCGATAGAGCGCGGAGACCGGATCGACATAGTTCGATTCGGTCGCCGCGAAATCCTCCGCCGTGTGCAGCCCGCCAAGGGCGCGAAGGCTGGAGACCATATCCTCCATCACCTCGCCCTCGTAGAAGCCGGCGCGGCCCTCGGCGGCGATGCGGCGCAGGACCTCCGCCTGACCGGGGGCGCGGAAGATCGAGCCGAGCGCGTAGGGCTTTCCGTTGTCGAGGTAATATTTCGCGCCGTCGCCCTTCGGCGTTCCGGCGGCGATGCGCCAGTCGAGCGCGGTGCGCGGGCCGACGGGAATCCCCTCCTCGGCGTAGCGGATCGAGGGGGCGAGACAGGCGGCGATCCCTTTCGCGCCCCAATCCGCCGCCAGCCGGCAGAACCCGTCCACCGCGCCCGGCACGGTGACGGCGTGCGGGCTGGAGAGGTCAACCCTGCTTTCGCCGGCGTCGCGGAGGCGCTTCGCGTCCAGCGCCTTCGGCGCGCGCCCGGAGGCGTTGAAGCCGATGATCTTTTCCCCGCCCGCCGGGCGGATCAGCGCGAACATGTCGCCGCCGATGCCGGTGGAGGCGGGCTCGCTCAGCCCCAGAAGCACGGCGGCGGTGATCGCCGCGTCAACGGCGTTGCCGCCATCCTCCATTATCGCCGTCGCGCCCCGCGCCGCGATCACGCCGGAAGTGGCGCAGACCCCGTTCATGGCGAAAACGCCGGAACGGCCGGGCGTATGGAAGTCGCGCATCATCTCTCTCCCTTTTATCCTCGGCGAACATGTAGCGCGCGTGGGGAAAAGGGGAAAGGCCGGAAGCCGGGGAAGGAACACGCCCGACGTCGCGATTCGGGGTGGGGGCTGAATAACGCGACGTCGGGCCAGCAATCACTTGCTGTGATGCTGAATCTCTTCCCACTCCGTGGCGGGCTAAGGGCCGAATTCCGGCGAAATCATGAATTCACGGCTCCGTTACCGCCTCGCATCCATAAAGACTTGCCATTTCGCCGGGGGCGGGGTCAGATTTTCATATGAATGTCATCTCCACGACGGCCTTCGGGCGAAAATCGGGGGGGCGCGGCCCGGAAGAGCGGGTCGCCTTTCACCGCACCGAGCTTTCGGTGATTCTCAGCGTCTATGGCCGCATGGTCGCCGCCGGCGAATGGCGGGACTATTCGATCGACTTCCTGCCGGATCGCGCGGTGTTCTCGGTTTTTCGCCGGGCGACCGAACATCCGCTTTTCAGCATCGAGAAAGCCCCGGCGCGGGCGCGCCGCCAAGGCGCCTACGCCGTCTACGGGCAGGACGGGCGGGTGCTGAAACGGGGCGAGGATCTGAAGCAGGTGATGCGGATCTTCGACGCGAAGCTGCTGAAAATCGTCGAATAGAGCCGCCCGGCGGCGTCAGAACACCCCGATATCGGCCAGCGCGCGGCGAAGATCGTCCGGCAACTCGTCTTCGGCGGCGCCGGCCGTCCCCGCATCCGGCGGCGCGTCCTCGGGCGCGAGATAGCGCCAGCCCTGAAAGGCGCGGCGCGGCGCGGGGCGGGTCAGCACGATTTCGCGGTCCATGACGATGGCGCAGCGGCGAATTCCGTCATCGCCGGTCAGATCCTCCAGCCCGATCACCCGCTGACGACAGGTGATCGAACCTTTCATCACCCAGTAGAGCGAGCCGCCGGCCAGAAGCTCCTCCACCCGTTTCGGGCGCATGCGCGTGACATGGCAGACCCC
This sequence comes from Pikeienuella sp., assembly GCA_047974395.1. Taxonomy (GTDB): domain Bacteria; phylum Pseudomonadota; class Alphaproteobacteria; order Rhodobacterales; family Rhodobacteraceae; genus Pikeienuella. The sequence continues at coordinate 3,192 of JBKECG010000216.1, forward strand.
GCCCCAGCGATCCGGGCGCCCGTTCTGCCAGCGGGCCAGATCCTCCGGCCCCTCCGCCCCGACGCATAGTTTCAGGATATGCAACGCCACCGCGCTTGTCCGCCCGCCTCTTGTTCATATAATGTTCGGCCCGGTCCATGATGCGAGAGGAGAGAGCCCGGATGAGCGCCTTCGCCGTCCCTATCGCCGAACATATCTGGGACATGAAATACCGCCTGAAGGCGCCCGATGGAACCGCCCTCGACGCGACGGTGGAGGAAAGCTGGACCCGCATCGCCCGCGCCCTCGCGGCGCCGGAAGCCGACCCCGCCTTGTGGGAAGGCCGGTTTTACGAGGCGCTGCAAGGCTTTCGCTTTCTTCCCGCCGGGCGGATCATGGCCGGGGCCGGGGCCGGGCGGGATGTGACCCTCTTCAACTGTTTCGTGATGGGCGCGATCCCGGACACGATGGCGGGGATTTTCGACGCGCTGAAAGAGGCCGCGCTGACCATGCAGCAGGGCGGGGGAATCGGCTATGATTTCTCCACGCTCCGGCCGAAGGGCGCGCCGGTGAAAGGGGTGGGCGCGGACGCGTCCGGCCCGCTTTCCTTCATGGATGTCTGGGATTCGATGTGCCGGACGATCATGTCCGCCGGCTCGCGCCGCGGGGCGATGATGGCGGTGATGCGCTGCGATCACCCGGATATCGAGGCTTTCGTCGAGGCGAAGCGCGATCCGGCGCGGCTGCGCATGTTCAATCTCTCGGTTCTCGTCACCGACGATTTCATGGCGGCGGTGAAATCGGACGGGCCCTGGGCGCTCGGCTTCGGCGGCAGGGTGTTTCGCACCATCCCGGCGCGCGATCTCTGGAACCGGATCATGCGCGCCACCTATGACGCGGCCGAGCCGGGCGTGATCTTCATCGACCGGATCAACCGGCTGAACCCGCTGAACTATGTCGAGACCATCGCCGCCACCAACCCTTGCGGCGAGCAGCCGCTGCCAGCCTATGGCGCCTGCCTTCTCGGCTCGGTCAACCTCGCCCGGCTGGTGGCGCGGCCCTTCGGGGACGGCGCCGCGCTTGATGAGGCGGAACTGGCCGATCTGGTCGCGACCGCGGTCAGGATGATGGACAATGTGGTCGATACCTCCCGCTTTCCGCTGGAGGCGCAGGCGCGCGAGGCGCAGGCGAAGCGGCGGATCGGGCTCGGCGTCACCGGGCTCGCCGACGCGCTGGCCATGGTCGGGCTGCGCTATGGCTCGGCGGAGGCCGCCGCAATGACCGGGCGCTGGCTGAAACGGGTGCAGCGCGAAGCCTATCTCGCCTCCACCCGCCTCGCCGCGGAAAAGGGGCCGTTCCCGCTTTTCGACCGCGAGGCTTACCTTGCGACCGAAACCGTCGCCGGGCTGGACGAGGATGTGCGGGCCGAGATCGCCGCGCGTGGGGTAAGGAACGCGCTTCTGACCTCGATCGCGCCGACGGGCACGAACTCGCTGCTGGCGGGGAACGTCTCTTCGGGGATCGAACCGGTTTTCGCCCATGCCTACACCCGCAAGGTGCTCCAGCCCGATGGCGGGCGTTCGGAAGAGGTGGTGGAGGATTACGCGCTCCGCCTCTGGCGCGGGTTGAAGGGCGACGCCCCGCCGCCGGACTGGTTCGTCACCGCGCAGGAGCTTTCGCCCGAAGATCATGTGCGGATGCAGGCGGCGGCGCAGCCCTATGTGGAAAGCTCGATCTCCAAGACCATCAACTGCCCGGCGGACATCTCCTTCGAGGCGTTCAAGGAGGTCTACGCCCTGGCCTATGAGTCGGGGTGCAAGGGCTGCACCACCTACCGGCCGAACGAGGTGACGGGCGCGGTGCTCTCGGTCGAGGCGCCGACGCAAAAGGTGGAGACCGCGCCCGAGGACGAGGCCGGCGCCCATGGCGGCGAGGTGGTCTACATGTCCCGCCCGCTGGACCGGCCCGAACATCTGGAGGGCGCGACCTACAAGCTGAAATGGCCGGAAAGCGAACATGCGATCTACATCACCATCAATGATGTGGTGATCGGCGGCCGGCGCCGGCCTTTCGAGGTGTTCATCAACTCCAAGAACAAGGAGCATTTCGCCTGGACCGTGGCGCTGACGCGGATGATCTCGGCTGTGTTCCGGCGCGGCGGCGATGTCAGCTTCGTGGTGGAGGAATTGAAGGCCGTCTTCGACCCGCGCGGCGGGGCCTGGATGCAGGGGCGCTATGTGCCCTCGATCCTGGCCGCGATCGGCGGGGTGATCGAGCGGCATCTGGTCGAGACCGGCTTCATCGCCGGCGAGGGGCTGGGGCTGAAATCAGACCCGGAGGCGGAGCGGCTGGCCGTGGGGGAGCGCCCCTCCGGCCCCGCCTGTCCGGCCTGCGGCGCGCGCGGGATGCGGATGATCGAGGGCTGCATGACCTGCGCCGAATGCGGGCATTCCAAATGCGGCTGAGGCTAAGCCCTACGCCCCCTTCGGCCGCCATGTCCCCGGCAGGCCGAGGGCGAGGCCGATGACGACGAGGCCGAGCGCGACCCAGAACCCGGCCTCGTGGCTTTCGCCGAGGATGGCCATGCTGCAAATGACGCCGGAAATGGTGACCACATAGGAAACCTGCGAGGCGAAGACCGGCCCCGCCCGCGCGATCAGATGCACGAAGGCGCCATAGGCGCAGAGCGAACTGGGAACCATCACCAGAAAGGCGAGCGCGGTCTCTCCCGGCGCCGATAGGCTGAAGAGGGTCGGATCGACGAAAATCAGCGCCGGCGCGGTGTAGATCGCGTAGAACAGCATCAACCCCGCCAGGATCTGGAGCGAACTCAGCGAAGCCGGGCGTTTCGCGGCGAGGAAACTGTCCTCGCAGGCGTAGAGGAACCCGCCAAGCGCCGCCAGCGCGACCCAGAGCGTCGGGGCGGCGTCATTGGCGGGATCGGCGATGATCCAGACCGCGGCGAGGCCGAACAGCAGCCCGACCAGCCGGTGGATGTGGAACCGCTCGATCCCGAGCGCGGCGGAAAGCCCGATCTGCATCAGCGGCGCCGTGGCCATGCAGACCGAGAGCACGCCGGCGCCGATATGCTCCGCCGCCCAGAACAGCAGCGTGGTCGGCCCGGCGGCGCCGAGAAAACCGGTGATCGCGGAGAAGCGCAGGAACCCCGCATTCACCCGCGGCAGCCGCCCGGTGACGGCGAGCGCGGTCCAGATCAGCAGATTCGCCACCACCGCATGCCAGAAGGCGGCCGCCAGCGGATGCGCGCCGCCCAGCATGACCACCCGCATCAGGGTGAAGCTCAGCCCCCAGACGGCGCCGCAGAAGAAGAGGATCAGGACATTGACCGCCATCCGCGCACCTCGCCCGGAAGAACGCGCGCGGTCAAGCGCCCGAAAGCAGGATCAGCAGGATCGCGAGAACGACCAGCCCGACGCCGAGCAACTCGCTGGCCCGGATGCGTTCGCGAAAGACGAAGACGCTGGCGATGAAGGTGAAAACCAGCTCGACCTGACCGAGCGCGCGCACATAGGCCGCGTTCTGGAGCGTGAAGGCGGTGAACCAGCAGGCCGAGCAGAGCATCGCCACCAGCCCGACCGGCGCCGCGCGGCGCCATTCCAGCAGAACCCGCGAAAGCTCCGCCCGGTCGAAAATTGCGAACCAGGCGCCCATCATCACCGTCTGCATCAGCAGCGAGATCAGCAGCGCATAACCGGCCGCCATCAGGAAATCCGGCCCGTTCAGCGCCAGCGCCGCGGCGCGGAAGCAGACCACGGAGGCCCCGAGCAGCGCCGCGCAGAGAAGCCCGACCGCCGTCGCCTTTTCCGACAACCCGGCGACAAGGCCGCGAAAGCTCAGCCGCGCCTCCGTCGCCGCCAGCAGAAGCGTCCCCGCCGCGCCGATCATGATCGCGACCCCGGCGAGCGGGCCGACCGTGTCGCCCAGAAGCGCGGCGCCGAGAACCGCGATCAGCACCACCTCCAGCTTGGAGAAGGTGGTGCCGACGGCGAAGCTGCGGAAGGAGAACATCCACAAGAGCACGACGGTGAAGAGAATCTGCGCCAGCCCGCCAAGCGCGCACCAGAGCAGGAAGGCCGGATTGGGCGGCGGCGTCTGATAGCCGCCGATCCCACGCAACCCCATGACGAACAAAAGCGCGAAAGGCCAGGCGTAGAGAAAGCGCGCATAGGCGGCGCCGGCCGTCGAAAGCCGGCCCTTCAGCGATTTCTGCATCGCCGAACGCAGGTTCTGCAAAAAGGCGGCGGCGATGGTGACGGGTATCCAGAGCGCGATCATCCCGCCTCTTCGCGCCCGGGCGGGGCCGGGTCAAGCGGGGCCGGCGCCGCGGCCTCAGGCGGCCTTCTTTTCCTGCCTGCGCCGGTGCAGCACCGGCTCGGTATAGCCGGAGGGTTGCGCCGCGCCCTCGAAGACCAGATCGCAGGCGGCGCGGAAGGCCGGGCCGTCGAAACCCGGCGCCATCGGCCGATAGGCCGGATCGCCCGCGTTCTGCGCATCGACCCGCGTCGCCATCTTCTCCAGCGCCGCGCGGACCTCCTCCGCGCTGACCACGCCATGGCGCAGCCAGTTGGCGAGGTGCTGGGAGGAGATGCGGCAGGTCGCGCGATCCTCCATCAGCCCGATATCGTTGATATCCGGCACCTTGGAGCAGCCGACCCCCTGATCGACCCAGCGGACGACATAGCCGAGAATGCCCTGGGCGTTGTTCTCGATCTCCTCGGCGATCTCGCTGGCGGACCAGTTGCGCCCTTTCGAGACCGGGATCGCCAGCAGATCCGCGCGCCGCGCGCGCCGGCCGGCCTTCGTCATCCCGGCCTGAAGCGCCAGCACGTCCACCTGATGATAATGGGTCGCGTGCAGGACCGCTGCGGTCGGCGAGGGCACCCAGGCGCAGGTCGCGCCGGCCTTCGGGTGGCCGCTCTTCTGGGCCAGCATGTCCGCCATCATGTCGGGCGCCGCCCACATGCCCTTGCCGATCTGGGCCTTGCCCCGGAAACCGCAGGCGAGGCCGATATCGACATTCAGGTTTTCATAGGCGTCGATCCAGGTCTCCGCCTTCATCGCGCCCTTGCGGACCATCGGCCCGGCCTCCATCGAGCTATGGATCTCGTCGCCGGTGCGGTCGAGAAAGCCGGTGTTGATGAAGAAGACCCGCGTCTTCGCCGCGCGCACGCATTCCTTGAGATTGAGCGAGGTGCGCCGCTCCTCGTCCATGATCCCGATCTTGACGGTGTCGGGCGAGAGGCCCAGCGCCGTTTCGACATGGGTGAAGATCGCATCGGCGAAGGCGACCTCCTCCGGCCCGTGCATCTTCGGCTTCACGACATAGACCGAGCCCGCCGGGCTGTTGGCGCGATTCCCGCGCAGATCGTGCAGCGCGCAGAGGGTGGTGATCATGGCGTCCATCAACCCCTCGGGCGCCTCGACGCCGTCGCGGTCGAGAATCGCCGGGTTGGTCATCAGATGGCCGACATTGCGCACCAGCAGCAGGGAGCGGCCCTTGAGCCGCAGCGTCGCGCCGTCAGGGGCGCTGTATTCGCGGTCGGGGCTCATGGCGCGGATGAAGCTCTTCCCGCCCTTCCTCACTTCCTCGCGGAGGTCGCCCCGGTTGAGGCCGAGCCAGTTGCGATAGGCGAGGGTCTTGTCCTCCGCATCGACGGCGGCGACGGAATCCTCGCAATCCATGATGGTGGAGATCGCCGCCTCCAGCAGCACATCCGCGACCCCGGCGGGGTCGTCGCGGCCGATCGGGTGGGCGCGGTCGATCACGATTTCGATATGGAGGCCGTTCTGTTTCAGAAGCACGGCAGATGGTTCCGAAGGATCACCCTTGTAGCCAGCGAACTGTGACGGGTTCAGCAACCAGTCAGAGTCTATGACTTCGACGGCCCCGGCGCCGAAGAAGCTCCCGCTGTCTATCTTCAAGTGTAACTGCCCCCCAACAACCGAGAAGCCAGACACTTCGCGCCACTTACGAGACGATAGCGGCGCCGCCCGGTCCAGAAACGCCTTCGCCCAGGCGACAACGCGCGCGCCCCGCGCCGGGTCATAGCCGCCGCCCGCTGGCGCATCGCCCATCGCGTCGGTCCCATAGAGCGCGTCATAGAGCGAACCCCAGCGCGCATTGGCCGCGTTCAGCGCGTAGCGCGCGTTCATCACCGGAACCACAAGCTGCGGGCCGGGGATGGAGGAGACCTCCGGGTCCACATTCGCGGTCTCGATGGTGAAATCCGGCCCCTCGGGCAGGAGATAGCCGATCTCCTCCAGAAAGGCGCGATAGGCGGCGGGATCGCCGGCGCGATGGGCATGGTGCCACTCGTCGATCTGATGCTGCAACCTGCCCCGCTTCGCCAGCAGCGCGCGGTTCTTCGGGCCGAAATCGTGGATCAGCGCGGAAAGCCCGCGCCAGAAATCCGCCGGCGCCACGCCCGAGCCGGGCAGGGCCTCTTCCTCGATGAAACGGGCGAGACGCCCATCGACCTGCAATCCCTCGATGGCGACCCGTTCGTTCATGGCGTTTCCTCCTGCCTGATCGCTTCGCCGATACATCCGCTTTGACGCCGATGCAATCCCGATGTTTCCTATCGGAAACAAGTGACGCCGCCTCCCGGCTTGAACCCGCCGGCCCCGGCGCCATAGTGCCCCGGCCAGAGACAAGGATGCCCCGATGCGCCCCGAAGACGCCGCCCCCGGCCCCGATCAGACCGTTCGCCTTTCCGATTACCGCGCGCCCGACTGGCTGGTGGAGGAGACCCGGCTGGAATTCGATCTCCGCCCCCATGCGACGCGGGTGACGGCGAGGCTGAAAGTCGCGCGCAACGGCGAGGGGCCGGCGGATTTCCGGCTCGACGGGCATTCGATGAAGCTGATCTCGGCGGAGGTGAATGGCGAGCCGGTTCCGAAACAGGCGATGAGCGAAGGCGAGGAGAGCCTGACCATCGCCGCCGACGCCCTGCCCGAGGGCGGTTTCGAATGGGTCTGCGTGACCGAGATCGACCCTTCGGCCAACACCGCGCTCGAAGGGCTCTACATGTCCGCCGGCATGTATTGCACCCAGTGCGAGGCGGAGGGCTTTCGCAAGATCACATATTACCCCGACCGGCCCGATGTGATGGCGCGGTTCTCGGTCCGGATCGAGGGCGACGCGCCGGTGCTGCTCTCAAACGGCGATCTGGTCGAGGAAGGCGAGACGGCGGTGGGCCGCCATTTCGCCGAATGGCGCGATCCCTGGCCGAAGCCTTCCTATCTCTTCGCGCTGGTGGCGGGGGATCTGGTCAGCTTCGATGACAGCTTCACCACCATGTCGGGCCGGGAGGTCGCGCTTCGCATCTGGGTGCGCCCGGGCGACGAGACCCGCTGCGCCTATGCCATGGATTCGCTGAAGCGTTCGATGAAATGGGATGAGCAAGCCTATGGCCGCGAATACGATCTCGGGATTTTCCAGATCGTCGCCGTCGATGATTTCAACATGGGGGCGATGGAGAACAAGGGGTTGAACATCTTCAACTCCAAATATGTCCTCGCCAGCCCGGAGACCGTGACCGACGCCGATTACGAGCGGATCGAGGCGATCATCGCCCATGAGTATTTCCACAACTGGACCGGCAACCGCATCACCTGCCGCGACTGGTTCCAGCTCTGCCTGAAAGAGGGGCTGACCGTCTTTCGCGACCAGCAGTTCTCGGCCGATCAACGCTCGGCCCCGGTGCGCCGGATCGCCGATGTGGCGACGCTCCGCGCCCGCCAGTTCCGGGAGGATTCGGGTCCGCTCGCGCATCCGGTCCGCCCCGAAGCCTATGTCGAGATCAACAATTTCTACACCGCCACCGTCTATGAGAAAGGCGCGGAGGTGATCCGCATGCTGCGGCTTCTGGTCGGGGCCGAAGCCTATCGCGCGGCGCTCGACCTCTATTTCGCCCGCCATGACGGAGAGGCCTGCACGATCGAGGATTGGCTGAAGGTCTTCGAGGACGAGACCGGGCGCGACCTGTCGCAATTCGGGCTCTGGTACGCACAGGCGGGAACGCCGCGCATTTCGGTGAAAGAATCATATGATAGAGGCGTTTATACTCTAACTCTATCGCAGGAGACGAAGCCGACCCCGGGCCAACCCGAAAAGCGGCCGCTGGTCATTCCCTGCCTTTGCGGCCTCATCGACGCCGACGGCGCCCCGATCGGCGAGGAGCGGCTTCTGGTGCTCGACGACAAGGAGGCGAGCTTCCGCTTCGAGGCGCCGGAGCGCCCCGTCGCCTCGCTCTTTCGCGGCTTCTCCGCCCCGGTGATTCTGGAGCGGGCGCTGGACGCCGGTCAGCGCGCGGCGCTGATGCGTCACGATTCCGACCCTTTCAACCGGTGGGAGGCCGCGCGCGCCTTCGCGCTGGAGATCGCCGGGCGGATGATCGCCGGCGAGGCCGCGCCCGATCCGGTCTGGGTCGAGGCGCTGCGCGAAACCGCGAGCGACGCCGCGCTCGACCCCGCCTTCCGCGCGCTTTCGCTCTCGCTGCCGGGGCAGGACGAGATGGCGCAGGAGATCGCGAGCAGGGGCGGAGCGGTCGATCCGGACGCGATCCACGCGGCGCTGACGGAGACGGAGCTGGCGCGGGCCTATGCGACGCCCGAGGCGCTCCCGTCGCATCCGCGGCTGGCCCGCTTCGTGCGCTGGCTGAAGGGCAAGCCGCCTGCCTTCCATGCCCGGTCCGACAAACGTGGGCGCCGCTGAAGCCTGCGACCGTCGCGCGCCGACGATTGCTGTCCTTGCGCCCCTGTCAGGGAATCGCCGGGTCAACGTGCGTCAGATCAGGCCGATCCGCTTGCGGATGCCCTCGTCCCGCAGGCTGACCTCCTGCCCGGCGAACACGTCGCCGTCGGGACCGGCCAGCCAGACCAGCGCCCGGGCCGGCCATTCGGGCGGAATATGCTCGCTCCAGTCGAGCCGGCTGACCGGGTTGATCCCGGATTCGCGGATGCGCCGCTGCATGTCCGTCGCCACCGT
>JBKECG010000285.1:0-7173 GCA_047974395.1 Pikeienuella sp.
GCGCGACACTGTTGCGCCCCCGCATCGTCTACCTCCCTGTGGGACTAGGCCGAGCGCAAGCTCGGCCTTTTTTTTAATCTGAACGCCTATTCCGAAGGCGCCGCCCTCAACGCCAGAGGCGCTCGCCGGCCTGCTGCGCCGCCGGATCGCCCGCATAGAGCGCCGCGACCGTTTCGCCATAGCCGTTGAAAATCTGCGTCGGAAGCATAGCGCCGGTCTCCAGATCGCGCTCCGTCGCCTGGCTCCATCGCGGATGCGCGACCTCGGGATTCACATTGGCCCAGAACCCGTATTCGCTCTCCTGAAGCTCCTCCCAGAAGCTGACCGGGCGCTCTTCGACGAAGCTGATCCTGGCGATCGACTTGATCGACTTGAACCCGTATTTCCACGGCGCATGCAGGCGCACGGGCGCGCCGAACTGCTTGGCCATGACCTTGCCATAGGCGCCGAGCACCAGCATCGGCAGCGGATTGACCGCCTCGGCCATGGTCAGCCCCTCGACATAGGGCCAGGGATACCAGCTCTGCTGCTGGCCATGGGCCTCCTCGGGGTTCAGGAAGGTCTCGAAACGCACATATTTCGCGCTCGACAGCGGCGAGACATGGCGCACCAGCTTTTCCAGCGGAAAGCCGATCCAGGGCGCGACCATGGACCAGGCCTCGACGCAGCGATGACGATAGATCCGCTCCTCCAGCCCGAAAGCGGCGATCAGATCGTCGGTGGAGAAGGTCATCTCCTTCTCCACCAGCCCATCCACCGTGAGCGTCCATTCCTCGGTATCGAGCGACTCCGCCGCCGCGGCGATCTGCTTGTGAGAACCGAACTCCATGAAATTGTTATAGGCGCCGCTCAACCGCTCGGGCGTGACCGGCCGCCCGGCGTCGCTGTAATCGGGATTGGTCGCCAGTTCATAGGGCGATGCGGCGCGGGCGGGCGATGCGAGGGCGATCGCCCCAATCCCCATCCCCGCCAGAAGCGCGCGGCGGTTCAGATAGACGTTTTCCGAAGTCGCGGCGCTTTCGGGCAGGCTCCATTCCGGCCGCCGGATCACGATCATCGCGCTTTCTCCTTCTCATGACGTCCGGCCAGCCTAGCCCCGGCGCGCACGGGACGCTAATCAATTATTTTCGCTTTTACGCGAAGCCCTCGGCCGCGAGCCCCTGAAGCCGCAGCACCGCGCTCAGATCCGCATGGTCGATTCGCGCGTCCGCAGCGGCGGCCACCGCCGGTTTCGCCCGCCAGGCGACGCCGAGCCCGGCGGCCTCGATCATGCCGAGATCATTGGCCCCGTCGCCGACCGCCACCGCCCCGGCGGCCTCGATCCCCAGTTCGGCGGCATGGGCGAAAAGCGCCTCGCGCTTGGCCTCCCGCCCCAGGATCGGCCGCGCGACGGCGCCGGTGAGAAGACCGCCTTCCTCCAGCAGCCGGTTGGCGCGATGGCGCTGGAAACCGGCGGCGCGGGCCACCCTCTCGGTGAAGAAATCGAACCCGCCGGAGATCAGCGCCGTCAGCGCGCCCCGCGCGTTCATGCCGGCGACCAGCGCCGCCGCGCCCGGCGTCAGGCGCACGCGCTGATCGTAGACCGTCTGCAACTCCGCCACGGCGAAGCCCTTCAGCAGGCCGACGCGCTCATCCAGCGCCGCTTCGAAATCCAGCTCGCCCCGCATCGCCCGTTCGGTGATCGCGGCGACGCGCGCGCCGACGCCGATATGGGCCGCGATCTCGTCAATGCATTCGACGGTGATGATGGTGCTGTCCATGTCGGAAATCAGGAGGCGCTTTTCGCGTCCCTCGGCCGGCACGGCGTTCACATCGACCGCATCGCCGGCGAAGGCCGCCCGCGCCGCCTCCAGCGCCGCGGGCCCGCCGGCGTAACCGATCTCCAGCGCCTCCGCCGCCAGCCGGCGCGGCGCGGAAACCCGCGCCCCGGCGCTTTCCAGCGCCCGCGCCGCCGCCGCCGCCGCCTCGTCGGGAAGCGAGGCGGCGCCGGTCAGGACAAGGACCGAAGACAGGGCGTTCAGACCGCTTCCGACCGGCTCGCCGGCACGCTCTTCTCCAGCTCCTCGGCCAGAAGGAAGGCCAGCTCCAGCGCCTGGCTGGCGTTCAGGCGCGGATCGCAGGCGGTGTGGTAACGGTCTGAAAGATCAGCCGACTGCAACCCATGCATGCCGCCGAGGCATTCGGTCACATCCTTGCCGGTCATCTCGAAATGCACGCCGCCGCCATAGGTGCCGAGCGCCTCGTGAATGTCGAAGAACTCCCGCACCTCGGCCAGCACCTTGTCGAAGGGGCGGGTCTTGTAGCCCGATTCCGCCTTGATCGTGTTGCCGTGCATCGGGTCGCAGGACCAGACCACCGCCTTGCCCTCGCGCTCCACCGCCTTGATCAGCCTCGGCAGATGCGCATCCACCTTGCCGGCGCCGAAACGCGCGATCAGGGTCAGACGGCCCGGCTGGTTCTTCGGGTTCAGGATGTCGATCAGCCGCAGCAGGTCTTCTTCCGAGATCGAGGGGCCGCATTTCAGCCCGATCGGGTTGGAGACCCCGCGGCAATATTCGACATGCGCGCCTTCGGGCTGGCGGGTGCGGTCGCCGATCCAGATCATGTGCCCGGAGCCCGCGATCACATCGCCGGTGGAGGCGTCGGTGCGGGTCAGCGCCTCCTCATAGGGCAGCAGCAGCGCCTCGTGGCTGGTGTAGAAATCGACGCCGCGCATCTTCTGCGAATTGGCCGAGTTCACGCCGCAGGCCTCGACGAAATCGAGGCTGGCGGAGATCTGCTCGGCGAGGCGCATGTAGCGCTCAGCCCCCGGGCTGTCCTTGGCGAAGCCGAGATTCCACGACGCCACCCTTTGCAGGTCGGCGTAGCCGCCCTGCGCATCGGCGCGCAGCAGGTTCAGCGAGGCCGCCGATTGCAGATAGCCCTGCAACATCCGCTCCGGGTCGGGCACGCGCGCGCCCTCTTCGAAATCGAACCCGTTGATGATGTCGCCGCGATAGGAGGGCAGCGTCACCCCCTCCACCGTCTCGGTGTCCGAGGAGCGGGGCTTGGCGAACTGGCCGGCCATGCGCCCGACCTTCACCACCGGCTTTTTCGCCGCGAAGGTCAGCACCACCGCCATTTGCAGCAGCACGCGGAAAGTGTCGCGGATATTGTCGGCGCCGAATTCCGCGAAGCTCTCGGCGCAGTCGCCGCCCTGGAGCAGGAACGCCTCCCCCCTGGCCACGTCGCCAAGCCGGGCGCGCAGCGCCCTGACCTCGCCGGCGAAGACCAGCGGCGGATAGGAGGCGAGCTTCGCCTCGGCGCGCGAAAGCGCCCCCTCGTCAGGGTAGACCGGCATCTGCAGCGCCGGGAGGGCGCGCCAGCTGGCGCGGGACCATGGTGCGGTCATATCGCATCTCCGTCGCGACCGGCGGGGCGAAGGCCCGCCATTCGGGGACTTACTATGCCAAGGGCGCGGGCTTTACCAGATCGTGAAGAGGCGGATTCGGCGCTTGACGCCTGACGGCGAAACCAATCTGGTGGGATGAAACGGGTGTAACAAGACGCGCGAGATGGAAGCCAACGGGGAAAAGACAAGGGAATTCGCCTTCCTGCTGATCGAGAAATTCTCGATGATCGCCTTCGCCGCCGCGATAGAACCGCTGCGCGTCGCCAATCGCATGGCCCGCAGGCGGCTCTATTCCTGGCGGATCGTGACCGAGAATGGCGATTTCGCCACCTGCTCCAACGGCGCGCGGGTGATGGCCGATTGCGGCTTTCTCGATCTGGATCGCGGCGCGATGGTCATCGCCTGCGGCGGCGTCGATGTGGACCGGATGGCGACGAAGGGCGTTCTCACCTGGCTGCGCAAGCAGGCCCGGCGAGGCGTCGGCATGGGCGCGGTCTGCACCGGCGCGCATGCGCTGGCCAAGGCCGGGCTGCTCGACGGCGTGCGCTGCACCATCCACTGGGAGAACCGCGAGAGCTTTCGCGAGGCCTTCCCCGAGCTTGACCTCACCAACCATTATTTCGAGCGCGACGGCGCGCGCTGGACCTGTTCGGGCGGCACCTCCGCCGCCGACATGATGGTGCAGATGATCAACGAGGAGCAGGGGCGCGAACTGGCCGCCATGGTCGTGGACCAGCTGGCGCTGACGCCGCTGCGCTCCTCCGCGGACGAACAGCGCCTTTCCGTGCCGGCGCGGATGGGCGTGCGCCATCCGAAGCTGACGGCGGTGATCCGGCGGATGGAGGAGAATATCGAGGAGCCGATCAGCCCGGTCGCCCTCGCCGCCGAGGCCGGCATGTCCACCCGCCAGCTGGAGCGCCTGTTCCGGCGCTATCTCAACCGCTCGCCGAAACGCTATTACATGGAGCTGAGGCTGCGTCAGGCCCGAAGCCTGCTGCTGCAAACCGACATGACCGTGATCAATGTCGCGCTCGCCTGCGGCTTCACCTCGCCTTCGCATTTCTCCAAGTGCTACCGGGCGCATTTCGACAGGACGCCCTATCGCGAACGGGGCGTGTCGGAGGCGATCGCCGCCTCCGACTGACGGCGGTCGCCGCCCGGGCCGTGTGGACAGTCACGTGATCCAACGGGTGATCGCGTCGATGGCGGCGACGGCGAGGGCCGGCTTTTCGGCGGTGATCCGGCGCAGCGCACCGCTGTCATGGGCGGCGTCAGCCATACCGACGCCTGCGGGCGGCTCGGCGCTCAGCGCCCGGCGACCTGACAGGGCCCCGCGCCCGTATGGATCAGGCGGCCCCGCTGCTCAGGATCTCCAGCTCCCGCGGCATGGTGACGACGATGCGCTGGCGGCCGCTCTTGACCCAGCCGTTTCTCTCCCAGCCGCTCATCAGTCGGCTGACCGTATGCAGGGTCGATCCGGTCATTTCGGAGAGATCCTGGCGGGAGACCTGCATGTCGATCTCGATGCCTTCCTTGGTCTTGCGGCCAACCTGTTCGATCAACCGCAGCACCATATGGGCGACGCGGCGGTCAACCTGGAGCGTCGCCATCTCGACGATGCGGTCATTGCTCTCGCTGAACCGCCCGCCAACCGTCTTCAGCGTTTCCGCGGCGAAGCTCGGATAGCGTTTCATGAAATCCGGCCACCTCTCGCTCGGCCAGGAGAGCGCGAAACACTCGCTCGCCGCGACGGCGGAGGCGGGGTATCTGTCCCACCCGAAAGCCGGGGCGAGGCCGATCAACTGCCCGGAAGGGATGTGCAGCATGATCACCTGCTCCCCTTCGGGCGACAAACGGATCACACGGATGTATCCATCGAGCAACAGGAAGAATCGGTCGGCCTCGGCGCCTTCGTCGAAGAGATGCTCGTCGCTGACGAGGCGATGAGCCATCGCCATCTCCAGCAACTCCCTTTGCTGGGCGGGGTCGATCCCGGCGAAGGGCGCGATGAGGTCCAGCACATGCGCATCAATCTTGCGCGCGGAAGTTGCACATTTATATGATATTTTCACGGCGCGACCTACCTTTCCCCAGAACCTGATCCAGAGCGTCTTGTCCTGCGCAAGAAACGGCGAGTGTCGGAATTCACCTTCCGGATCGGCATTGCTGATCTGCAGACGGAGAGCCCCGTTTCAATCCCAACACCAGACACCGAACGCCGTTCCGACCATAAATTCGGTCATGTTGCTGGAGTGCAACTATTTGTTTGCTACAGCGCAACGACGCTCGGCCCCGATAACCTACTCTTTAAATCGGATTTCGCGGAAAGGAAGAAAAATGTCGCAAACTCTAACGAAAGCCGTTGTCGCGCGCCGGGCCTTGAGCCGGAGAGATCTCATGCAAGGCGCGGCGCTCGCCGGGACGGCGCTGTTGATCGGCGGCGGGGCGCGGGCCGCGGACGGCGCGGTGACCGAAGTGAAGATGCTCAACAAGGGCGAGGCTGGCACGATGGTGTTCGAGCCGGACTTCCTTCGCCTCCAGCCCGGCGACTCGGTCAGGTTCGTCGTTGTCGACCGTGGGCATAACGCCGAATCGATGAAGGATATGACGCCGGAAGGGGCCGAAACCTTCAAGGGCAAGATCAACGAGGAGATCGAGGTCAGCTTCGATGTCGAGGGCGTCTACGGGATCAAATGCCTGCCGCATTTCGCCATGGGCATGGTGATGACCATCGCCGTCGGCGCGGCGACCACGACGCCCGAGGAGTTCCTCAAGGGCCGTATCCCGCCAAAGGCGCGCCAGCGTTTCGAAGCGCAACTGGCCCAGCTCTGACACCGCTCCGGCGCATCGGGCGCCCGGGTTCAGCTTTCAACAGATGGAGACCAAGTGATGGAAAAGACGGACAAGATGGTTCAGTCGGCTCCGAGCCGGCGAAACCTGCTGCAGGGAGCGATGCTCTCGGGCGCGGCGGTCATGGTCGGCGGCAAGGTTCAGGCGGCGATGACGACCCGCCCCTCCATGGCCGCCCGGCCGCCGATGTCCTCGCCGCTGATCCGCGCCCAGGCCGAGGAGATCGCCCGCGCGAAGCCGGTGGATCTTTCCGGGCTGGAGCGGGTCCGGCAGGAACTGGTCGCCCCGCCCTTCGCCCCGGAGCATGAGCAGGTCGCCACCAGGCCGCCGCGGATCGTCGAGATCGAGATGATCACCGAGGAGAAGCTGATGGTGGTCGACGAGGACACCGGGGCCGAGGTCTGGGCGCTGACCTATAACGGCTCGGTCCCCGGCCCGCTGATCATCGTGCATCAGGACGACTATGTGGAGCTGACGCTGCGCAACCCGCTGTCGAGCCAGATGGACCACAATATCGACTTCCACGCCTCGACCGGCGCCCTGGGCGGCGGCGCGCTGACCCATATCTATCCGGGCGAAGAGGCGGTGCTGCGCTGGAAGGCGGTGAAGGCCGGGCTCTTCACCTATCATTGCGCCCCGGGCGGCGAGATGATCCCCTATCATGTCTGCCACGGCATGAACGGCGCGATCATGGTCTTGCCGCGCGACGGGCTGACGGATCCCGAGGGCAACCCGCTCCGCTATGACAGGATCGCCTATCTCGGCGAGCAGGATTACTACCTGCCCGTGGACGCGAACGGCGAGTACCGGTCAGACAAGCTCGCCGGCGACGTGTACACCGACAGCATCGCCGCGCTGCGGACGCTGACGCCGACCCAGTCCGTCTGCAACGGCGCGGTGGGGGCGCTGACCGGCGAGGACGCGCTGCGCGC
>JBKECG010000374.1:0-3799 GCA_047974395.1 Pikeienuella sp.
CCCGGCTTCGCCGCCGCGCTGATGCTGAAGGATCTGGGCCTCAGCCAGCAGGCGGCGGCGGCGGTCGGCGCGGCGACGCCGCTCGGCGCCCATGCGCTGAAGCTTTATGAAGCGATGGTTGAAGAAGGCGGCGGCGGGCTGGATTTCTCCGCCATGCTGCCGCGCCTTGAGACGATGAAGAGGAACTGATCAGATGACCGATGTCGTAACCGTCGAACGGGTGGGCCGCGTCGCGACCCTGCGCATCAACCGGCCGGAGGCGCTGAACGCGCTCAACGGGCAGGTGCTGGCCGAGTTGCTGGAGAAGGCGCAGACGCTCGACGCCAATCGCGGCGTCGGCTGCATCATCGTCACCGGCTCCGAGAAAGCCTTCGCCGCCGGGGCCGATATCAAGGAGATGAACGCGAAATCGCATCTCGACATGTTCTATGGCGATTTCTTCTCCGGCTGGGACGCTTTCGCGAAGCTGCGCACGCCGAAGATCGCGGCGGTGTCGGGCTATGCGCTCGGCGGCGGGTGCGAGCTGGCGATGATGTGCGATTTCATCATCGCCGCCGACAACGCCAGATTCGGCCAGCCGGAAATCAAGCTCGGCGTCATCCCCGGCATGGGCGGCTCTCAGCGCCTCGCGCGGTTCATCGGCAAGTCCAAGGCGATGGACATGGTGCTGACCGGGCGGATGATGGACGCGGCCGAGGCCGAACGCTGCGGCCTCGTCTCGCGCGTGGTCGCGGCGGACGCGCTGATGGATGAGGCGATGAAGGCGGCGGAGACCATCGCCTCCTATTCCAAACCCTCGACCATGGTGGCGAAAGAGGCGGTGGACCGCGCCTTCGAGACCTCGCTGGCCGAGGGGCTGCATTACGAACGGCGGGTTTTCTTCGGCCTCTTCGCGACACAGGATCAGAAAGAGGGTATGGACGCCTTCACCGAAAAGCGGAAACCGGCGTTCAGGCACGAGTAGGGCGTAAGCGGCGAAGGAGTGGCGGATATGGCGGCGAAAGGGCTGATGGCGGTCGAGGAACGGCTGGAGGGCATGTTGAGGCGCGGCTTTCGCAAGGGCGCCATCGACGTCGTGTTCCCCTCCGGCAGGGTCGAGCGATTCGGTGACGCGGACGAACCCGTCGCCCGGATTCGGATCGCGGACGAAGCCGCGGCCAGGGCGATCCGCGCCGATCCCTCGCTGAAGCTGCCCGAGCTTTACATGGAGGGCCGCCTGATGCTGGAGGACGGCGATCTCTATGACCTTCTGGCGCTGGTCAAGAGCAATGGCGCGCGCGGATTCGCCTCCTTCCCGGCGGCGCTGAACGAAGGCGCGCGGGTGATCGACCGGCTGCTGCGCCGCTATGTCCTGCCCGAGCGCGCGCGGCGCAACGTCGCCCATCATTACGATCTCGACGAACGGCTGTTCCGGCTCTTTCTCGACGAGGATCTCCAGTATTCCTGCGCCTATTTCGAGACCGGCGAGGAGACGCTGGAGCAGGCGCAGCGCAAGAAGAAGCGCCATATCGCCGCGAAGATGCAGCTTTCCCCCGGCCAGAAGGTGCTGGATATCGGCTGCGGCTGGGGCGGGATGGGGCTCTATCTGGCGAAGACCGCCGGGGTCGATGTCACCGGCGTCACCCTGGCCGAGGAGCAGCTTCGCGTCGCCAATCAGCGCGCGGCCGAGGCCGGGCTGGCGGACCGGGCGAAATTCCTGCTTCAGGATTATCGCGACGTGCGGGGGCGTTTCGACCGGATCGTCTCTGTCGGCATGTTCGAACATGTCGGCCCGCAGCATTTTCGCGAATATTTCCGCACCGTGCAGCGGTTGCTGACCGATGACGGGATCGCGGTGATCCATTCGATCATGCGCGCGAAGCCCAATCTCTTCGATCCGCCCTTCATCCAGAAATACATCTTTCCGAACGGTCATATCCCCAGCCTCGGCGAGACCTTCCCGGCGATCGAGAAGACCAATCTCCTGGTCAAGGATGTGGAGATCCTGACCCTGCATTACGCCGACACGCTCCGCGACTGGCGCGTCCGTTTCCGCGCCAACCGCGAGGCGGTGCTGAAGCTCTATGACGAGAAATTCTTCCGCATGTGGGAGCTTTACCTCGTCGCCTCGGAGATGGGCTTCCGGGTCGGCAAGCTGACGAATTTCCAGATCATCCTCACCCGTCGCGGCGCCGTCGCGCCGCGCAGCCGCGCCTTCATCGCCGAGGGGGAGGCCAGGCTCGCCGCCGCCGAGTGAACCTGTCGGCGCTCGACCCGCCGCCGCGGCGGGGGTAAGAGAGCGGGCCTTTGAACGGAGCCGAGACCGCCATGCCAGAAAGCCCCTCGCCGATCAGACCCGTCGTCCTCTGCATTCTCGACGGGTGGGGCTGGCGCGAGGCGCAGGAGGCCAACGCCCCCGCGCTCGCCCGCACGCCGCATTACGACGCGCTGAAGGCGGCGCAGGCCCCGGCCATGCTGGCCTGTTCGGGGCCGGATGTCGGCCTGCCCGAGGGGCAGATGGGCAATTCCGAAGTCGGGCACATGAATATCGGCGCCGGGCGCGTCGTCTGGATGGATCTGCCGAAGATCGACAACGCCATCGCCGACGGATCGTTCCGCGAGAACGCCGCGCTTCGCGATTTCTGCGCCGCGCTGAAGGCTTCGGGCGGAACCGCGCATCTGATGGGGCTGATGAGCCCGGGCGGGGTTCACGCCCATCAGCGCCATATCGCCGAGGCGGCGAAGGCGGTGGCCGCCGCCGGCGTTCCCGTCGCCCTGCATCTGTTCACCGACGGGCGCGACACGCCGCCGAAATCGGCCGCAGGATATCTTGCGGATTTCCTCGCCGATCTGGGCGGGGCGGGGCGCGTCGCCACCATCGCCGGCCGGTTCCACGCCCTCGACCGCGACAGGAGATGGGAGCGGGTCGGGGCCGCCTATGACGCCGCCATCCGCGCGCGCGGCGAGCGGGCGGATACGGCCGAAGCCGCGATCGCGGCCGCCCATGCGCGCGGCGAGACCGATGAATTCATCGCCCCGACCGTGATCGGCGATTATCAGGGCGCGCGCGACGGCGACGGAGTGCTGTTCCTCAATTTCCGCGCCGACCGGGCGCGCGAGCTGCTCTCCGCGCTCGGCGACCCGGATTTCGACGGGTTCGACGTCCCGGACCGCCCCGCTTTCGCGGCGATGGCGGGGATGGTCGATTATTCCGACCGTCACAAGACCTATATGACCACGCTCTTTCCGGCCGAGCCGATCGCCAACACGCTCGGCGCCTGGGTCGCCGCCGCCGGGCGACGCCAGCTCCGGCTGGCGGAGACGGAGAAATATCCCCATGTCACCTTCTTCCTGAATGGCGGCGAGGAGGCGCCGGCCGCCGGCGAGGACCGGGTGATGGCGCCGAGCCCCAGGGTCAGGACCTATGATCTGAAGCCGGAAATGGCGGCGGCCGAGGTGACCGACGCGCTGGTGAAGGGCATCGGCGCCGGTTACGATCTGATCGTCGTGAATTACGCCAACCCCGATATGGTCGGCCATACCGGCGATCTTTCCGCCGCGATCCGCGCCTGCGAGGCGGTGGACGAGGGGTTGGGCCGGGCGCTCGCGGCGCTGAAGGCGGCCGACGGGGCGATGATCGTCACCGCCGACCATGGCAATTGCGAAATGATGGTCGATCCCGCTTCCGGCGGGCCGCACACCGCCCACACCACCACCCCGGTCGCGGCCTTTCTGGCCGGCGGGGGGGGCGCGTCGCTGGCCGGGCCGGGGCGGCTTTCCGATCTCGCGCCGACGGTGCTGGATCTCATGGGGATCGCGC
>JBKECG010000376.1:0-10631 GCA_047974395.1 Pikeienuella sp.
AAGGAGAACAGCTCCGCCTGGCTGGAGATGCCGAGCTTGCGATAGATGCTCTTGCGGTGATTCTTCACCGTCCCCTCGACGATATTCAGGTTGAGCGCGATCGACAGCGAGGACTGGCCCCGCAGGATCAGTTCGGCGATCTCCACCTCGCGCGGCGAAAGGTTGAGCCGCTCACCCTCCAGCGCCTCGGCGAAGGTGTGGCGCTTTTGCCCCGCCGCGCCTTCGGGCTGCGTCCGGGCCGCGCGCAGATGCGCCTCCCCCATATAGAGCAGGACCGAAGAGCGATTGTGGAACTGCGCGAATTCGCCGGGGCTGAACCTGCGGCTGGTCCCGGTTCTCAACAGGCTGACCACATCGCAATGATCTTCGGTGGTGCGGATGAACAGACCCAGCTCATCGACGATGCCGGTGCGCCAGTAGTGGCGCTCGTAATATTTGCTGGCGCGGAACTTGTCCGGCGCGGCGTCGCGCAGCGCCACCGCCCCCGCGCGGTCAGTATGCCTGACGATAGTGTAGAACGGGTCCAGAATATAGGGTCCGGCGCAATAGTCGGCGATCAGCACCGCGTAATGCGACGGATCCAGCGTATGATAGGAGCAGTACGGTGCCGATCTTGCGGGGTAGGAGAGTACAAGAAGCTCATCGAAAGACATGAAGGCGCGCAGAAATTCGGTGAACTCACCCCAGAACCGTTTCGCGCCGATGGCGTGCAGCGTCATCGAAAGCGTCCGGTATTCCTGTCTGATTTCCCTTTTCCGCACCGGGTCCCCGAACCTGTCCTGTTAGGGATATACTCCGCGAATTCCTGCGCCTCTATCAAGTCCGGAGTATTTGCGAAGAGGTGCGATGGATGGCGACCAGCGCGGAAGCGGAGAAATTCTCGGCGAAGCTGAGCGAGATGGGGGCCGAAAACGTCCATATCGGCATGGTCGACGCCGAAGGCGAATTCCGGCACAAGATGGTCAGCGCCGAAAAGGCGGTCAAGCTGGCGAAGAACGGCTATCAGTTCTGCGAAGTCCTCTATTACTGGACCGTGAACGAGCAGCCCTTTCGTGAAACCGCCTTTCCCGATCGGCCGGCGCGCATCGACGTGGATTCGCTCCGCCCCTATCCGTTCGAGGAGAAGGCGGCCTTCTGCATCGCCGATTTCTCCGGCGATTTCGGCGCGCGCACGCCCCGCAACGTGCTGCGCGCGCAGCTCGACGCGCTGGCCGGCGAAGGGCTGACGCTGGTCTCGGCTTTCGAGTTCGAGTTCAACCTGTTTTCCGACAGCCGCGCCGACATGGCGGCGAAGAATTTCATCAATCCGCAGAGCTTCGCCCCCGAAAACCGCACCTATTCGCTGCAAACCGCCGCCGTCTACGCCGATCTGATCAACGGGCTGCGAGAGGCGATGACCCGTCTCGACGTTCCGCTGGACGCGCTGCATTCAGAGCTGGGCCCCGGCTTTTTCGAAGCGCCGCTCACCCACGCTCCGGGCATGCGCAGCGCCGACAACGCCGCCATCTTCAAGAATTTCGCCCGCGCCTATTTCGCGAGGAACGATATCGTCGCCGGGTTCATGGCCAAGCTCTCGGAGAATCTTCCGGGGAATTCGGGGCATCTGCATGTCTCGCTGCGCGACGCCGCCGGCGCGCCGGTTTTCGCCGACGCCGGCGACCCTCACGGGATCAGCGAGACATGCCGGCATTTCATCGGCGGCGTGAACCTGTTGCTGCCGGAAATGATGGCCATGGTCGGCGGCACCGTGAACGCCTACAAGCGCCTGATCCCCGGCACCTGGGCGCCGGTCATGCCAAGCTGGGGCGTGCAGAACCGCACCTGCGCGCAGCGCGTCATCAATGACAGCCCCGATGCGACGCGGGTCGAGTTCCGCGTGCCGGCCGCAGACGCCAACCCCTATGTCACGCTGGCCTTTCTCGCCGGCGCCGGGCTTTACGGCGTGCGCAACCGGATCGACCCCGGCCCGCCGGTCGAAGGCGACGGCTATGCGCTTCCCTATGACCCGGAAAAGGCGCTGCCGCGCGATCTCGGCGAGGCGGCCGAACGGCTGGCGCGAAGCGATATCGCCCGCGAGATTTTCGGCGACGCCTTCGTCGACGCCCATGCCGATATCCGCAGAAAGGAATATGCGGATTACGCCGCCTATCTCAACCGCATCTCTCCCTGGGAGATCGAACGCTATCTCGGCGTGGTGTAGGCCGCCCGCTCAGCGCGCGAAGGAAAGCTGCGCCTTGGTGGAGCGGGAGCGGTCGGAGGCGGCGGCGAAGGCTTCGGCGGCCTGATCGAGGGGCCAGGTCCCGGTGATGATCGGCTTCACGTCGATGGCGCCCTTGTCGATCAGCGCCGCGGCCTCGGCGAATTCCGGGTGGAAGCGGTGGGTTCCGCGAAACTGGATCTCCTTGGCCACCAGCAGGTTGATCGGCACCGGGATTTCGCCGCCGACGCCGACCTGCACCATCACAGCGCGCGGGCGCGCGGCGGCGAGCGCCGCGGCGATGGCGGAGGGGGCGGCGGAGCATTCGAACACCACGTCGAACCGGCCCTTGTCGGCGGAGAACGCCTCCATCCGCGCCGCTTCGGTCCCCACATTCACCGTTTCCGTCGCGCCCATGCGCCGGGCCATGGCCAGCGCCGCATCCTCGATATCCGTGGCGACGATCTCCGCCGCGCCGCGCAGCTTCGCCACGGCGACGCAAAGCACCCCGATCGGACCGGCGCCGGTGACCAGCACCGAAGCGCCGCTCAGGTCGCCGGCCTGCGCGGCGGCGTGGAGGCAGACGGCCAGCGGCTCCGCGCAGGCCCCTTCGGCGACGCTGGCGCGGGTCAGCTTCACGCATTGCGCCGCCGGGGCGTTGATCAGCTCGCGAAACCCGCCCTGCTCATGCGGGAAACGCATCGCCGAGCCGTAGAAGCGCATCTCCAGACAGTGATTGGGCAGATCCGCCGCGCAATAGCGGCAGGCGCCGCAGGGGCGGCTCGGGTTCAGCGCCACCCGGTCGCCGGGGGCGAGGCCGGTCACGCCGGGGCCGACCGCATCCACCACGCCGGCGACCTCATGGCCCAGGATGATCGGCTCCTTCACCCGGACCGGGCCGAAACCGCCATGATGGAAATAATGCAGATCCGAGCCGCAGATCCCGCCCGCGCCGATGGCGACCAGCGCCTCCCCTTCCGCCGGAGGCGCGACGATATCGGTCTCGATCCTCAGATCATGAGGCGCATGGAGACGGCAGACGCGGGTTTCCATCGGTTCACTCCATCAGCAGATTCGGCAGCCAGGTCGCGAAAGCCGGCACATAGGAGACCAGCAGCAGCACGATGATATTGCTGAGCAGAAAAGGCGCAATCGCTTTCACCACCGGCGTCAGCGGCAATCTGGCGATATTGGCGCAGACGAAAAGACAGACTCCGACCGGCGGCGTGGTCAGCCCGATCATCAGGTTCAGCACCGCGAAAGTGGCGAAATGCAGCGGCTCGACGCCGACGCCCTGCGCCAGGGTCAGCAGCGGCACGAAGAGGATGATCAGCGCGGCGATCGTCTCCATGAACATGCCGATGAACAGGAGAAGGATGTTGATCAGCAGGATCACCAGCAACCGGTTGTCCGTCACCGACAGCACCGCATCGGCCAGCATCTGCGGGATGCGCTCCGCGACCAGAATCCAGCCGAAGACATTGGCGAAGCCGACCAGCGCCAGGATCGCCGCCGAGGAGATGGCGCTGTCCACCAGCACTCGCGGCACCGCCGTGATCGGCAGGCCGCGATAGATGAAACAACCGACGACAAAGGCGTAGAGACTGGCGATCACCGCGGTTTCCGTCGGCGTGGCGAGGCCGGAGAGCAGCCCGCCGATGATCAGCCCGGTCATCGCCAGCGCCCAGAAGGCGCCGAGAAAGGCCCGGCCCAGCTCCCCCACGCCCTGCCAGGGCTGCCGGGGGAAATTCCGGCGCCGGGCGATGATCCAGGCGGTGACCATCATCGCCACCCCCATCAGCACGCCCGGCACCGCCCCGGCGAGGAACATCTTGCCGACCGAGATGCCGGAAAGCGCGCCGACGATGATCATCGGCACCGATGGCGGGATGATCGGCCCCACCGTGGAGGAGGCCGCCGTCACCGCCGCAGAGAAATCAGCCGGATAGCCGGCCTTTTTCATCCCCGGTATCATCATGCCGCCGATCGAGGCCGCATCGGCCACCGCCGTGCCGGAGATGCCGCCGAACAGCATCGAGCCGGCGATATTGGTCTGCGCCAGCCCGCCGCGGATCCAGCCGACAAGGGTCTGGGCGAAGCGGATGATGCGTTCGGTGATCCCGCCGCCATTCATCAGGTTGCCGGCGAGGATGAATCCCGGAATGCAAAGCAGGACAAAGACATCCATACCCGCATACATCTTCTGCGGCATGACCACGAGCGGCATGCCCTGCGCCAGCAGATAGGCCGCCGAGGCGAGACCGAGCGTCACCGCGACCGGCACGCCGATGACCAGCCCGCCGACGAAGACGCCGATAAGGATCGCGAGGCTCATGCCCGTTCCTCCTCGCGGTTCTCCGGCAATCCGTCCGAGGCGCCGGCGAGCATCGCGACCACCCTGATCGCGGCGAAAAGCCCCAGCGAGCCGATCAGCACCAGCGTCGAGGCGTGGGCGATATCCATCCGCCAGCCAAGCGCCGGCGAAGTTTGCATCTTTCCGATCATCATATAGGTCCATGCGCCCGGTATGAGCAGCAGACAAAGCCCTGCGGTCAGCGCCGCCGAGATCAGCCGCAGCCGCCGGGGCCAGCGGCCCGGCAGCGCCTCGCAGACGATATCGACATTGACGAGATCGCCGGAGCGAAGCGCCAGCCCGGCGCCGAAAGCGGCGAGGAACAGAAGCGCGAAGCGGGTCAGCTCTTCGGTCCAGACCCGTGAATCGCCGGTGATGCGCCAGACGACCTGCGCCAGCACGGCGCCGATCAGCACAAGAAAGGCGATGCCGGTCGCGAAGCGCATCACGCGCATGACGATGGCGACGACGGTGGCGACGGCGGCGGCGATGGAGGCGGCCATGGCGTCTCTCCCTGCCCGTAGCGGGGGCTCGTATCGTATGGGGGAAAGGCGGCCCCGCGCGCGGGGCCGCGCGGCGCGTCACTCGGCGAAGAGCTGCTCGGCGATCGGCCGGATCTCGTCGCTGACATTGGACAGCACCGCATCCTTCGCCTTGGCGGCGAAAGCGGCGTTGTCCACATCGACGAAGGTCATGCCGGCGGCTTCGAGATCCGCGGCCAGTTTCTCCTCGTCCTCAAGGAACAGCGCGCGCTCAAAGGCCTGCGCCCGGTTCGCCGCCTCCTGCACCGCCGCCCTGTCCTCGTCGGAGAGACGGCTCCAGGTCATCTCCGACATGGAGAGATAGATCCAGGAGCGCACATGCGCGGTCTTGTTCAGGTATTTCTGAACCTCGGAGAAGCTCGCCGACTTGATCAGCGCCAGCGGGTTCTCCTGCGCGTCGATCGTGCCGTTCTGAAGCGCGGTGAACACTTCGGAAAAGGCCATCGGCGTCGGCGAGGCGCCCAGCGCCTTCCAGGTATCGACGAAAAGCGGCACCGCGGGAACGCGCAGCTTCAGCCCGGACAGGTCGTCCGGCGTCGCGATCGGGCGGTTGGAGGTCAGGTTGCGCGGACCGCGGGCGAAATAGGCGAGCGGACGCACCTGCGCCTTCGCGATGATCTCGGCCTCGATCTGGTCGCCGATCTCGCCCGAGGCGACCTCATCCATATGCTCCAGCGACTTGTAGGCGTAGGGAACCGCCAGAAGCGCGGCCATCGGCGCCCAGTTCTGAAGGTTCTCGCCGGTCAGCGACATGTCCACCGTGCCAAGCTGCATGCCGGTGATCAGGTCCATGTCCTTGCCGAGGGTCTCGTTCGGATAGACCTCGACCTCGATCCGCCCTTCGGTGAGGGTCTTCAACTCCTCGCCGAATTTCAGCGCGGCCTTGTGCCAGATGTTCTCCTCATTGCCGAGATGGCCGAGCTTCAGCGTCATGTCCGCGGCGAAGGTCGCGTTGGCGAAGCCCGCCGCCGCGGCGGCGGCGACAAGGGTGCGGGTCAGGGTCGTCGATGTCATCATGGTTCCTCCCATTATGATGCTTCGAAATATTCAGGATGCGCCGCCGCGATCTGCGGCAACTCGTCGAGAATCTGGCGCAAGTGGTTGCGCATGGCCGCTTCTGCGGCGGCTTCGTCGCGATCGGCGATGGCGCGCATGATCGCCTCGTGCTGGGTGAGCAGCGCCTGCTTCGGCAGACGGCTCAGCAGATTGAGATAACGCACCCGGTCCATCTGCGCCTTCAGCCCTTCGACCACGCGCCAGATCTGTCCCTTGCCGCAGGCTTCGGCGAGCGTGCGGTGGAACTGCTCGTCTAGCTGGATGAACCGGTCGGCGTCCTGCTCCGGGCAGGCGCGCTGCGCCGCAAGCTGGGATTGCAGCATCGCGATCAGCGC
Organism: Pikeienuella sp.; assembly: GCA_047974395.1. Lineage (GTDB taxonomy): Bacteria > Pseudomonadota > Alphaproteobacteria > Rhodobacterales > Rhodobacteraceae > Pikeienuella. The sequence continues at coordinate 6,484 of JBKECG010000376.1, forward strand.
GTCATCGCGCGATTGCGCCAGCAGCCGGACGATATCGGCCTCCACCGCCTCACGGACGAAACGCGCATCCATCACCGCCGCCGTCGAAATGCGGGTGATATAGGTGCCGCGCTGGGGGCGGATCTCCACCAGCCCTTCCTCGGCGAGCTTGATGAAGGCTTCGCGCACCGGCTGGCGGCTGACGCCGAAGGCGGCGGCGATCTCGGCCTCGGAAACGCGCGCGCTCGGCTCCAGCGCGTTGCGGATGATCCGCTCGCGCAGCGTATCATAGATCTGCGGCCCCACCGGGGCGGCCTGATCAATACTGACGACGGCGGTCCTGAACATGCTCAATCTCCGTTGACTTTCGCTACACCATACTTCCATACTAGTCAACATTCACTATGGAGACGGCGATGCGACAGACATGGCGATGGTTCGGACCGAGCGACCGGGTGACGATCAGGGAGGTGGTCCAGACCGGCGCCGAGGGCGTGGTGACCGCGCTGCATCATATCCCGGTCGGCGCCGTCTGGACGCCGGAGGAGATCGAAGCGCGGCAGCGCGCCATCGACACCTGCCGCGACGGCGCGCCCACGGGGCTTTCCTGGGAGGTGGTGGAGAGCCTGCCCGTCTCCGAGGACATCAAGAAGCAGAACGGCGACTGGCGCGCGCATCTGGAGGCCTATCGCGCCAGCCTGCGCCATCTCGCCGCCGCCGGGCTCAGGGTCGTCTGCTACAATTTCATGCCGGTCCTGGACTGGACGCGCACCGATCTCGCGCATCGCAGGCCGACCGGAGCGACCTGCATGCGCTTCGATCACGAGGATTTCGCCGCTTTCGACATCCATGTCCTGAAACGCCCCGGCGCCGCCGAGAGCTTCCCCGAGCGGGTCGTCGCCGCGGCGGCGGAACGGTTCAAGGCCATGGACGAAGCGGCGCAGGAGGCGCTCGCCCGCAGCATCTTCTTCGGCCTGCCCGGCGACGCCGACAATCTGGCGCTGGAGGGCGCGCGCGCGCATTTGGCCGAATATGACGCCAACGACGAGACGCGCCTGCGCGCCCAGATGGCTGCCTTCCTCGAAGAGGTGGTGCCGACGGCGCAGGAACTGGGGATCAGGCTCTGCTGCCATCCCGACGATCCGCCCTTCCCGCTTCTGGGTCTGCCGCGGATCATGTCCACCGAGGCCGACTACCGCTGGCTGACCGAGGCGGTGGACCTGCCGGCGAACGGGATCACGCTCTGCTCCGGCTCGCTCGGCGCCCGGCCGGACAATGATCTGCCGGGGATGATGCGCCGCCTTGGCGACCGAGTGCATTTCCTGCATCTGCGCAATGTCGCCCGCGAGACGCCGGAGGCGCCCGGCTCCTTCTACGAAGCCGAGCATCTGGGGGGCGACACCGACATGGTGGCGCTGGTCGCCGCCGCGCTGGAGGAGGAGGCCCGCCGCCGCGCCGCGGGGCGCGAGGACGCCAGCATCCCCTTCCGCCCCGATCACGGGCAGGACATTCTCGACGACCAGGCCCGTCAGGCGCAGCCGGGTTATCCGGCGATCGGGCGGCTGCGCGGGCTGGCTGAGCTGCGCGGCGTCATCGCCGGGCTCACCCATGGCCGGCCCACATGAGGCTATCCGCCCGCGCCCGGATCAGGCCGGGAGCGGCGCGCCCGGCCTATGACCCCGAGCGTTGCGGGGCCGGGATCGTCCATCTAGGGCTCGGCGCGTTCCACAAGGCGCATCAGGCGGTCTACACGGACGACGCCCTGGCTGCGGCGGGCGGCGACTGGCGCGTCATCGGCGTCAGCCTGCGCAGCGCCGAAGCCGCCGCCGCGCTCACCCCCCAGGACGGGCGCTACACGCTGGTCGAGCGCGGCCCGGACGGCCCGCGCGCGCGGGTGATCGGCGCCATCGCCCGCGCCGTCGCCGAAAGCCGCGAGCATGGCGAGACGCTGAAGGCGCTGAGCGATCCGGCGATCCGCATCATCAGCCTGACCGTCACCGAGAAAGCCTATGGGATCGCGCGCGCGGCGGGCGGGGTGGACCCGACGCATCCGGCCGTCGCCGCCGATCTCGCCGCGCCGCGCGCGCCGGAGGGCGCCATCGGCCTCATCGTGGAGGGGCTGCGCCGGCGCCGAGAGGCCGGCGCCGCGCCCTTCGCCGCGCTCTGCTGCGACAATCTCCCGGATAACGGCGCGATGCTGCGCGGCGGCGTCGTGGATTTCGCGCGCCGGATCGACCCGGATCTGGCGGCCTGGATCGAAGGAGAGGTCGCCTTTCCCTCGACCATGGTCGATCGGATCACCCCCGCCGCGACCGGCGCGACCCGCGATGACGCCGCCCGCCTGACCGGCTGCGCCGATCTCGCGGCGGTGGAGGCGGAGCCCTTCCGCCAATGGGTGATCGAAGACGCCTTCACCGGCCCCCGCCCGTTATGGGAGGCCGGCGGCGCGCTCTTCGTCGCCGATGTCGCGCCCTATGAGCGGATGAAGCTGAGGATGCTCAACGGCGCGCATTCGATGCTGGCCTATGCCGGGTTCCTTTGCGGCAAGCGCCATGTCCGGGAGGTGATGGCGGATCGGGCGCTCTCGGCGCTGGTCGGGCGGCATCTGACGGCGGCGGCCGCGACGCTGGCGCCCCTGCCCGGCATGGATTTCGCCAGCTACGGCGCGGCGCTGGAGACGCGCTTTCGCAATCCCGCGCTCGGGCATGAAACCCGACAGATCGCCATGGACGGGACCGAGAAACTGCCCCAGCGCCTGTTTGAACCCGCGGCGGAAACCCTCGCCCAGGGGGGCGATCATGGGGCTTTCGCCTTCGCGACTGCGCTCTGGATGCGCTACTGTCTCGGCCGCACCGATCAGGGCGAGACCTACCCGCTCAACGACCCCCGCGAAGCCGAAATCGCCGCAGCCGCCGCCGGCCCCGCGCCCGCAGAGATCGGCGCGGCCCTGCACGCGCTGCCCGGGCTCTTCCCCGCGCGGCTTCGCGAAGATCCGGGCTGGAAGACCAGCGTGGCCGACGCGCTGGCGGAGATGCTGAACCTTGGCGTCGAAGAGGCGGTCAGGCGGCGCGCCGGATGAACCGGCCGGAGCGCCCCTTGCCATAAACGCTTGTCTCCCTCCTGTTGAGCGACCTTCCCTCCTGCATTAGCGTCTGCGCATGGTCGAGGATGCAGGATGGAAGGAGACCGCCGATGGCTGACCGCATCTCGCGCCGCATCGCGCTGATCGGGGCTTCGGGCTGGCTCGGCCGGTCGATCGGGCTGGCGCTGTTGCGCAAGGGGATCTCCGCGCCGGACGATCTGATCTGCGTCAACCGCAGCGGGCCTTCGGCGGATTACGCCGAATGGCCGGATCTGCGCTGGGAGACCGACCTTGCGCGCGGCATGGCCGACGCGGATACGGTGATCCTTTCGGTGCGGCCGGGCGAGTTCCGGGCCGCCAGCTTCGCCGGCGCCGGCAAGCTCCTGATCTCGCTCATGGCCGGGATCGGCTGCGCCGAAATCACCGCCCGGACCGGCGCCGGGCGCGTGGTCCGGGCCATGCCCAACGCGGCGGTGGAGATCGGCCGCTCCTATTCGCCATGGTGCGCCACCCCGGCGGTTGACGAGGCCGACAGCCGCCATGTCGGCGCCATCCTCAATGCGGTCGGCGACGCGGACCGGCTCGATTCGGAGGATGAGATCGACATCGTCACCGCCCTGTCGGGCGCCGGTCCGGCCTATGGCGCGCTGCTGGCCTCGGCGCTGCTGAAAGCCGCGCGCGCGACCGGGCTGCCGGAGCGCATCGCCGCCCGGGCCGTCGAAGCCGCGGTTCGCGACTCCGCCCCGCTGCTGGAGAGCGGCGCCGCCGACGACATGATCGACAGCTTCATCGGATATGAGGGCACGACCGCCGCCGTGCTGAAAACGGCGCGGACCCGCGGCTTTGACGAGGTTATCGCGAGCGCGGTCGCGGCCGGCGTCGCGAAAGCCCGCGAGATGAAAGGCTGAAACGTTTCGGATGACATCCGGGATGCGCCGGGCGGCGCGGCCGGCGGCCTGCGATTTCAGTGAACCACTACCGGCTGACGCCGGTAGCATCACGTTTTCCGTGGATCTCCAGATACTGAAGTATGACATCGTCGGTGACGTTGCCCGATGTGGTCGAGAAACACCCACGGGCCCAAAAC
>JBKECG010000454.1:0-3885 GCA_047974395.1 Pikeienuella sp.
GCGGTGACGCTCTCGGGCTGGCCCTGAAGGCGCACGGTCAGTTCGGTGATGATCCCGAGCGTGCCTTCGGAGCCGATCATCAGCTTGGTCAGGTCGTAGCCGGAGGAGGATTTCCGCGCCCTGCTGCCGGTGCGGATGATCCGCCCGTCGGCCAGAACCACCTCCAGCGCCAGCACGTTCTCGCGCATGGTGCCGTAGCGGACCGCGGTGGTGCCCGAGGCCCGCGTCGCCGCCATGCCGCCAAGCGAGGCGTTGGCGCCCGGATCGACCGGGAAGAAGAGCCCGGTGGCGCGCAGCTCCTCGTTGAGCTGCTCGCGGGTCACGCCGGGCTGGACGATGGCGTCCATGTCCTCGGCGTGGATCTCCAGCACCTTGTTCATCTCCATCATGTCGAGCGTGACGCCGCCGTTGAACGGCACCGCATGCCCTTCGAGCGAGGTGCCCGTGCCCCAGGCGATCACCGGGCACTCCTCCTCGTTGCAGATCTTCACGATGGCGGAGACTTCCTCCGCCGAATGCGGAAAGGCCACGGCGTCGGGCGGGACCGGGGTGTAATAGGCTTCGTTCTGTCCGTGCAGGTCCCGGACCGAAGCCGAGGTCGACAGCCGCTCGCCCAGCAGCGCCCGAATTCGCTCCACCGCGTTTTCTATGCTCATTTCCAGCGTGGCTCCCCTTGCGTTTCATGAAAAGGCGTAGCGCGAAATCGCGCGGCGCGAAAGCGGCGCGTCAGGCGATTTGCCGCGCGGCCCGGTTTGGGCTTATCTCGACGGGATTAGCCGGATGAAGCCAAAGGAGCGAAGATGAGCGAAACGCAACCGCGCGACCTGACCCCTTCCTGTCCCGAACCGACCTTCGCCGCCGCGCCGCTCTCGCTCAGCACGCGCGCGGTGGAGGCGGACTGGATCGACTTCAACGGTCATATGAACGTCGCCTATTACACGCTGGCCTTCGACCGGGCGCTGGACGAGTTTCTGGAGGACTGGATCGGCAACGGGTGGAGCTTCGTCAAGCGCGCCCGGTTCGGGCCGATGGCGCTTCAGGTGCAGATCTGCTACCTCGGCGAGCTTCTGGAGGGGGAGCGGTTCCATGTCGATGTCCTGCTTCTCGATCACGATGAAAAGCGGATGCATGTGATCGCCTCGATGATCTCGGAGCGCACCGGCGGCGTCGCGGCGACCTATGAGGTCGTCGATATCTGCGTCGATCTCGACACCCGGCGCCCCGCGCCCTATCAGGGCTGGGTCCAGGCGCGGCTCGCCGCGATGAAGGCGGCGCAGGCCGATCTGCCGCGACCGGCGCAGACGGGGCGGGGCCTCGGCCTCGGCCGGCGGAAATAGGCTCCGCTTCCGGTCGGGATGGGCAGGGCGATGCCGGAAAAGACGAGGATGATGAAGGCGGGGGCGCGCTGGCGCGTGCTGACGCGTGCGATCTCGCGGCAGGTGAGGGGGGCGCCGGGGCGGCTCCTGTTCTGGATCGTCGCGCTGTTCGTCGGCGTCGTCGCCGGTTATGCGGCGATCGGCTTCCGGCTGTCGATCAATATCCTGCAGAGCTTCTTCTACGGCGCCTCCAATCAGACGATCCATTCCCACGCCGCCGGGCTCAATCCCTGGCTGATCTTCTTCATTCCGGTTCTGGGCGGGCTCGCGGTCGGGCTGATCCTCAACCGTTTCACGCCGAATGCGCGGGTGCTGGCGGTTTCCGACGTGATCGCGGCGGCGACGTTGCGCGATTCACGGGTGAACATGCGGGCCGGGCTGGCCTCGGCGGCGGCGTCGCTGATCACGCTTTCGACCGGCGGCTCTTCGGGACGCGAGGGGCCGGTCGTGCATCTGGCCGCGGTGATCGCGGCCTGGGTCGATGAGCGGCTGGACCATCACGGGGTCAGCGCGCGCGACATTCTGGGCTGCGCCGTCGCTTCGGCGGTTTCGGCCAGTTTCAACGCCCCGATCGCCGGCGCGCTGTTCGCGCTGGAGGTGGTGCTGCGCCACTATGCGCTGCACGCTTTCGGGCCGATCGTCATCGCCTCGGTCGCGGGCGCGGTCATCAGCCGCGTGCATATGGGCGAGATCACCCAGTTCGAGCTGCCGCCGGCCTCGCTCGGTTTCTATGAGGAGATCCCGGCCTTCATGCTGCTTGGCGTGGTCTCCGCCGCGGTGGCGGTGATCCAGATGCGGGCGCTGTTCTTCGCCGAGGATTTCGGCGACAGGCTCCAGCGGCGGATCGGCGCGCCGGTCTGGGCGCGCCCGATGGTCGCCGGGGCGATGCTGGGCGCGCTGGCGATCCCGTTCCCGCATGTGATCGGCGTGGGTTACGAGACCACCTCGCTGGCGCTGACCGGGGGGCTGACGCTCTGGGCCGCGATCAGCTTCGCGGTGGTGAAGGGGGTCGCCTTCACGCTGACCTATGCCGGGCGGATGGGGGGCGGGGTGTTTTCGCCCTCGCTGATGATGGGCGCGCTGACCGGGCTCGCCTTCGGCGCGGTCGCGTCCGAGGTTTTCAGCGATCTGCCCGGCTCGGCAGGGCTTTACGCGCTGGCGGGAATGGGGGCGGTGGCGGCCTCGGTTCTCGGGGCGCCGATCTCGACCACGCTGATCGTCTTCGAGCTGACCGGGGATTATCAGGCGGCGATCGCGGTGATGGTGTCGATCTCCGTCGCGGTGGTGATCACGCATCGCTTCATCTGGAAGAGCTTCTTCCTGAGCCAGCTCAAGCGCGACGGGGTCGCGCTCGGCGGCGGCGCGGCGCGGTTCCTGCCCGGCACGATCTCCGTGCGCCGGCTGATGCGGCACCGGGGGGCGGATGATTGCGCTTCCGACACCTCCTGCTGGACGCTGGCGGAGCAGGGGGCGAAGCTGTCGCTGGACGCGACGCTGGATCAGGCGCTGAAGATCTTCGACGCGCAGCGGCTGGAGTTCATTCCCGTCCTCGCGCCGCCGGCGCCGGGCGAGAGCGGGCCGGGCGATCTGGTCGGCGCGCTTTTCCATATCGACGCGCTGAAGGCGCTGAACCGCGCCCTGATCGAGCGCGACGAGGAGCGGGGCGGATAGGGGTCAGAGCGGCGCGCAGGCGCTCTCCAGCCAGGCGCGGTCGGCCTCGTCCAGCATTGGCGAGATCGTCGCCGCCACGCGGGCGTGATAGGCGTCGAGCCAGACCCGCTCGCCCCCGTCAAGAAGGGCGGGGTCGATCAGCCGCCGGTCTATCGGGGCCAGCGTCAGCGTTTCGAAGCCCAGCATCTCCCGGTCGCCGCCTTCGGGGATTGTCGGGGTCTCCGTCAGCAGCAGGTTCTCGATCCTGATCCCGAAGGCCCCCGCCCGGTAATAGCCGGGCTCGTTGGAGACCATCATCCCCGGCTCCAGCGCCACCTGACCGCGACGGGAAAGCGATTGCGGCCCCTCATGGACGCAGAGATAGGCCCCGATCCCGTGCCCGGTGCCGTGATCGTAATCGAACCCGGCGCGCCAGAGCGCGGCCCGCGCCATCGTGTCGAGATCACGCCCCACCGTCCCCTTCGGAAAGCGGGCGGTGGAGACGGCGATCATGCCCTTCAGCACCAGGGTGAAGGCCCGCGCCGCGCCTTCGGGCGGGGCGCCGACGGCTATGGTGCGGGTGATGTCGGTGGTGCCGTCCAGATACTGGCCGCCGGAATCGACCAGCATCAACTCCCCGGACGAAAGCCGGCGGTCGGTCGCCTCCGTTACCCGGTAATGAACGATGGCCCCGTCCGGCCCGGCCCCGGCGATGGTGTCGAAGGAGATGTCCAGAAGCGCGTTGGTCGCGCGGCGCTCGCCCTCCAGCCGTTTCGCGATGGCGATCTCGGTCAGCGCGCCCGAGGGCGCCTCCCGGTCGAGCCAGGCGAGAAAGCGCGCCATCGCGGCGCCGTCGCGC
>JBKECG010000481.1:0-2066 GCA_047974395.1 Pikeienuella sp.
AGACGTGGGGCAATACGATATTATCAGCCAGGTGAACCTGCTGATGGACAAGGATTTCGGCTTCGCCTCCCCGGGCGCGCCGTCATCCGCAGTCAATGCCGCCATTATCCGCGCCGAGGACGCCCCTGCGGCGTCTCCCACCGCCGCAGGGGCGAGTTTCTTTCCCGAATCCTGGTCGGTGATGAGGGTCGAAGGCGACCTGATCTCCTCCAACTGGATCGAGCAGCATATCTTCGCCACCGATAACGACCGCGCCGAGATCCAGCTGTCCGGCTCCAAGACCAATATCGACCTCGGCGAGAACATCCTCGCCAATTTCACCGGGATCGGCCATCTCGGCTTCTATTACGACATGATCGTTGTCGGCGGCGATTTCATCACCACCAATGTCGTCCAGCAGGTCAACGTGTTGCTGGACAATGATATCGTCACCGGCGATGTCGGGCTGGCCGACCGGGTGGAGGGTTCCGACAATTATCTCCAGAATTCCGCGGAGATCACCCATAGCGGCGTCGATACGCTTGGCGAGATGACCGCGCCCTATCGCGAGATCTTCGACGCCGCCGCCAATGGCGACGCCCTGCCGGGTTCGATCGGGTCGGACCCGCTCTTCGCGGGGGATCAGGCGCTTTCGGTGCTCTATGTCACCGGCGATCTGATCGAGCAGAACACGGTCAGCCAGATCAATTATGTCGGCGATTCCGATCAGGTCGAACTTGCGCTCGACGATTTCATCACCACGCAGGTCGCGCTTGGCGAAGACGCTGTCCGGGACGGAACCGCCGCGCAGGGGAAGAAGCTCGCTGACGGGATCGCCGGCGCCGAAGAGCGGCTGGCGGACGGGGTCTCCGAACTGGATCAGTCGCTCGAAGACATGCGCGAGACGCTTTCCGAGATCACGGTGACCACCGGCTCCAACGCGCTGCTGAACGACGTCAAGATCAAGGATATGGGCATCGACTCCACGGTCATGGCCGCCGGCACGCGCTATAGCGAGGCGCTGATCCATCAGGCGGAGCTGATCGACGACGCGCAGGCGGCGATGCCGACCGGGGTCGCGATGAAGGGCCTGACCAATGACGCGATCGCGGCCTTCGTCGCCGACAGCATGCTTGCGAAACTTCAGGAAGACGACGACGCGCCCGCCGTCCCGGATCTTTTCTCCACGGCCGGCGATCTCGACGTGATGAATGGCGTTCTGGTCTGAGGCCGCGCGCGCGGTCTGTTATGTCATAGGTGGGGCGTGAAACAGTATTTCGCAAAGACGGCATGGCTGCGAGGCGGTCATGAGTGAAGAAGCCGAAGTCGAAATCCTTCCGAAGAAGAAATCGGGCGACCGCCCCCCGCGCCCCGAGGATATCGCCGGCGCGCGCCCCGTGCTTGAGGCCGAAAGCGGCCCGGTTCTGAGGAAGGACGCGCCGAAATCCGCCGGGGGCGGCGGCAAGGGCCGTGGTTTCCACAAACGCATCCGCCCAGAGGATTTCGACGCCAGCCTGAAGCTGGGCCTCGCCGCCGTGCGGCGCAACCTGATCGCGATCTTCGCCATCACCTGCGCGACCAATGTGCTGATCCTCTCGATCCCGATCTATCTTTTCCAGATCTCCGACCGGGTGCTGACCAGCCGGTCGCTGGACACGCTGGTGATGCTGACGGTGGTGATCGTCGGCGCGGTGCTTTTGCAGGCGGTTCTGGATGCGGTGCGCCGTTTCATGATGATGCGCACGGCGGTGGAGGTCGCGGCCCGGCTCGGCGCGCCGATCCTCAGCGCGGCGGCGCATGCCTCCCTGAACGGGTCGAGCCGGGAATATCAGACGCTGGGCGATTTGCAGCAGATGCGGAGCTTCCTGACCTCCGGCACGCTGATCTCGTTCCTCGACGTGCCCTTCGCGCCCCTGTTCATGCTGGCGATCTATCTGGTTCACCCGGATCTCGGCCTGATCGTCGTCACCACCGCGCTGGCGCTTTTCGTCATCGCGCTGGTCAACCAGCGCATCACCGCCGGTCCTTTCGCGCTGGCGACGGCGGCGCAGTCGCGGGCCAATCTGCATCTCGATTCCTTGTCGCGG
>JBKECG010000098.1:0-1645 GCA_047974395.1 Pikeienuella sp.
TCCTCTGGACCTGGCCGAATTCGCGCATCTCGGTGATGGGCGGCGAGCAGGCGGCAGGCGTCTTGGCCACCGTGCAGCGCGACGCGCGCGAGGCGCGGGGCGAGACGCTTTCCGACGAAGAGGAAGCGGCGATCAAGACGCCGATCCTCGATCAGTTCGCCCACCAATCCCACCCGCTCTACGCCTCCGCGCGGCTCTGGGATGACGGCATCATCGACCCGCGCCGCACCCGCGACGTGCTGGCGCTGTCGCTCTCCGCCGCGCTGAACGCCGAAATCGGCGAGCCGCGCTTCGGCGTGTTCAGGATGTGAGGAGAGACCGATGTTTCAGAAAATCCTCATCGCCAATCGCGGCGAAATCGCCTGCCGGGTGATCCGCACCGCTCGCCGCATGGGTGTTTCCACCGTCGCCGTCCATTCCGACGCCGACGCCCGCTCTCTCCATGTGGCCGAGGCGGACGAGGCCGTGCGCATCGGCCCGGCGCCAGTGGCGGAGAGTTACCTTCGCGGCGACGCGATCATCGCCGCCGCCAAGGCGACGGGGGCGGAGGCGATCCATCCCGGTTTCGGCTTCCTTTCCGAGAATCCCGATTTCGTCGATGCGGTGGAGGCCGCCGGGCTGGTCTTCATCGGCCCGTCTTCCTCGGCGATCCGGGCCATGGGGCTGAAGGACGCCGCCAAGGCGCTGATGGAGAAGGCCGGGGTGCCGGTCGTCCCCGGCTATCACGGGGCCGGGCAGGACCCGGATTTCCTCGCCGCCGAGGCCGAAAAGATCGGCTATCCCGTTCTCATCAAGGCCCGGGCCGGCGGCGGCGGCAAGGGCATGCGCCGGGTGGATGACCCGAAGGATTTCAAGGAGGCGCTGGCCTCCGCCGCGTCCGAGGGCAAGGCCAGTTTCGGCGATGGCGCGGTGCTGATCGAGAAGTATATCCTCTCGCCCCGGCATATCGAGATTCAGGTCTTCGGCGACAGCCATGGGAACGCGGTGCATCTTTTCGAGCGGGACTGCTCGCTCCAGCGCCGCCATCAGAAGGTGATCGAGGAGGCCCCGGCCCCCGGCATGACCGCAGAGATGCGCGAAGCCATGGGCGCCGCGGCGGTGAAGGCGGCGAAAGCCATCGGCTACGCCGGCGCCGGCACCATCGAATTCATCGTCGATGGCGCGAAGGGTCTCCGCCCGGACGGGTTCTGGTTCATGGAGATGAACACCCGCCTTCAAGTCGAACACCCGGTGACCGAGGCGATCACCGGCGTCGATCTGGTCGAATGGCAGCTCCGCACCGCCGCCGGCGCGAAACTGCCGATGGCGCAGGAGGAGCTTTCCATCAATGGCTGGGCCTTCGAGGCGCGGCTCTACGCCGAGGACGCGGCGAAGGGCTTCCTGCCCGCGACCGGGCGGCTGGAGCATCTCCGTTTCCCCGAAACCGCCCGGATCGAGACCGGCGTGCGCGCCGGCGATGAGATCACGCCCTTCTACGACCCGATGATCGCCAAGATCGTCACCCATGGCGCCGACCGGGCCGAGGCGCTGGCCCGGCTCTCGGCGGCTCTGCATGCGACCGAGGTCGCGGGTTCGGTCACCAATATCGGCTTTCTCGCCCGGCTCGCCGCGCATGAGGGATTCGGTCGCGGCGAGGTCGATACCG
>JBKECG010000159.1:0-6317 GCA_047974395.1 Pikeienuella sp.
TCCCTGCCGCCGGATCGCCAGCGCGCCGATCACCAGGCCGAGCAAGGCGGCGGTGATGACGCCAAGCAGGATCGAGACCTCCGGCGTCAGCCCCCAGACCTTGGCGGCATGCGCGGCGACATAGCTCGCCATGCCGAAATAGGCGGCGTGGCCGAAGCTCAGCAGCCCGCCGAAACCAAGCAGGAGATTGAAGGCGCAGGCGAAGAGCGCGAAGCACATCACCTTCATCGCGAAGACCGGATAGACGAAGAAGGGCAGCGCGAGGAGCGCGAGGAAGAGAACCGAGAAGATCACCTTGTGATGCAGCGGCATCCCCGCCGCGCGCGCGGTTGCGAAGGCCGGTTTGGTTTGATCAATGACTGACATCACGCGGCTTTCCCGAACAGGCCCTCAGGCTTGACCATCAGCACGATGGCCATGATCACGAAGATGACGACGGCGGAGCCCTCGGGATAGAAGACCCGCGTCAGCCCCTCGATGATGCCGAGGCCGAAACCGGTGACGATCGCGCCCATGATCGAGCCCATGCCGCCGATCACCACCACGGCGAAAACGACGATGATCAGATCGGCGCCCATATTCGGGTTCACCGAATAGATCGGCGCCGCCAGCACCCCGGCGAAGGCCGCGAGCCCGACGCCGAACCCGTAGGTCAGGGTGATCATGCGCGGCACGTTGACGCCGAAGGCGCCGACCAGTTCCGGGTTCTCGGTCGCGGCGCGCAGATAGGCGCCGAGCCGGGTCTTCTCGATCAGGAACCAGGTCCCGAAACAGACGACCAGCGAGGCGAGGATCACCCAGCCGCGATAGTTCGGCAGGAACATGAAGCCCAGATTCTGCCCGCCGCCGAGCGATTCCGGGATCTGATAGGGCAGGCCCGAGACGCCGTAATAATTGCGGAACACCCCCTGAAGGATCAGCGCCAGCCCGAAGGTCAGCAGCAGCCCGTAGAGATGATCCAGCTTGTAGAGCCGCGAGATCATCACCCGCTCCAGCGCCACCCCGATCGCGCCGACCACGACGGGCGCCAGGATCAGCGCCGGCCAGTAACCGACGCCCAGATAGTTGAGCAGCATCCAGGAGACGAAGGCGCCCATCATGTATTGCGCGCCATGGGTGAAATTGATGATGTTCAGCAGGCCGAAGATCACCGCGAGACCAAGCGACAGCACGGCGTAGAAACTGCCGTTGATCAGCCCGATCAGAAGCTGACCCATCAGCACTGGCGGCGAAACGCCGAGTAATTCGAGCATCTGGCTCCCCGTCGGCTTTGGTTGAGGCGCGGCGACCATGGCCGCCGCGCCCGGATTCCGGCTTGCGCCTTATTTGAAGTTGCAGGCCTCTTCCATCGGCGTGTAGGCGTCCTCGCCCTTGATCGTGGCGACGAGCTTCAGGAGGTCCCATTCGCCGACCGACTCGGCCGGCGCCTTCACCTCCATGAGATACATGTCATGGATCTTGCGGCCATCGGCGCGGATATAACCCTCGCCGAACAGCGGATCGCTGGTCTTCATCTCCTTCATCTTGGCGACGACCGCGGCCGGATCGTCCGCGCCGACCGCTTCGAGCGCCTTCAGATAATGCAGCGTGCCGGCGTAGACGCCCGCCTGCACCATGGAGGGCTGGGCGCCCATCTTGTCATGGAACCGCTGCGACCAGGCGCGGGTGTCGTCATTCATGTCCCAGTAGAAGGCCGTGGTCATCTGCAGGCCCTGCGCCGTCTCGGTGCCGAGCGAATGGACATTGTTGATGAAGAGCAGCAGACCGGCCAGTTTCTGCCCGGCCTGGACGATGCCGAACTCGGCCGCCTGCTTGATCGAGTTGACCGTATCGCCGCCGGCGTTGGCCAGCCCGATGATCTTCGCGCCCGACCCCTGCGCCTGCAGGAGGAAGGAGGAGAAGTCGTTATTCGGGAAGGGCACCGAAACCGAACCGATCACCTGGCCGCCGCTGGCCTCGATCACCGCGGTGGTGTCGCGCTGAAGCGCATGGCCGAAGGCGTAATCCGCGGTCAGGAAGAACCATGTGTCGCCGCCGGCCTCCGTCACCGCCTTGCCGGTGCCGTTGGCGAGGGATGCCGTGTCATAGGTCCAGTGGATCGTCGTCGGCTTGCAGTTGCCGCGGGTCAGATCCGAGGTGGCCGCGCCCGAGTTGATGAAGATCTTGCCGAATTCCGCGGTCACATCCGCCACCGCCAGCGCGGTGGAGGAGGTCGGCACGTCGAGGATCACGTCCACGCCGTCCTGATCATACCACTGGCGCGCGATATTCGAGGCGATATCGGGCTTGTTCTGGTGATCGGCCGAGACGATGTTGACCTTGATCCCCTTCTCGGCGGCCTTGAAATCCTCCACCGCCATCTCGGCGGCGTAGACGGAGCCCGGCCCGGTCAGATCGGCGTAGACGCCCGACTGATCGTTGAGGACGCCCAGCGTCACCTCGATCCCCTGCGCCATGGCCGGCGCGGCCCCGAGCGCGGCCGCGGCGGCCGACAGCATTATGGTCCTTTTGAACATCAGGTCCTTCTCCCCATTTGCACGGACAGTCCGCGCGCTGCGTTTCAGGTGATCACACCCCGAGATAGGCGTGAAGCTTGTCGATATTCGCGTCGAGCTGATCATTCGGGATCATATCGACGACCTTGCCCTGCTCGACCACGTAATGCCGGTCCGCGACCGAGGCCGCGAAGCGGAAATTCTGCTCCACCAGCACGATGGTGAAGCCCTCCTTCTTCAGGGCTGAGATCGTGCGCCCGATCTGCTGGACGATCACGGGGGCGAGCCCTTCCGTCGGTTCGTCCAGCAGCAGGAGCTTCGATCCGGTGCGGAGAATCCGCGCGATGGCCAGCATCTGCTGCTCGCCGCCCGAAAGCTTGGTGCCCTGGCTGCGGCGGCGCTCCTTCAGGTTCGGGAAAAGCTCGAAGATCCTCTCCACCGAAAGCCCGCCCTCGGCCAGCTTCGGCGGCAGGTTCAGGTTCTCCTCCACCGAGAGCGAGGAGAAGATCCCCCGCTCCTCGGGGCAGATGGCGATGCCGAGCCGGGCGATATGGCGCGCCTGGAGCGAGATCGTCTCCTTGTCCGCCATCTTCACCGAGCCGGCGCGCTTCGCCAGAAGCCCCATGATCGCCTTGATCGTGGTGGTCTTGCCGGCGCCGTTGCGCCCCAGAAGGGTCGCCACCTCGCCTTCGGCGACGTCGAATTTCATGCCGTGGAGGACATGGCTTTCGCCATACCAGCCCTCCAGCCCGTCGATCTGCAAAAGCGCCCCGGCGCGCGCCGCCGCTTCAGTCATGGCCCGCTCCGATATAGGCTTCGATCACCTCCGGCGATTGCGAAACCGTGTCGTAATCGCCCTCGGCCAGCACCTCGCCGCGCGCGAGCACGGTGATGCGGTCGGAAAGATCGGCGACGACCGAAAGATTGTGCTCCACCATCAGGATGGTGCGCCCCTTGGCGATGCGTCGGATCAGGGCGGAGATGCGGTCCACATCCTCCTGCGCCATGCCGGCCATCGGCTCGTCAAGGAGCAGCATCTCCGGCTCCAGCGCCAGCGTCGTCGCGATCTCCAGCGCGCGCTTGCGGCCATAGGAAAGCTCCGCCGCGCGGTGATGGATGAATTCGGAAAGGCCGACATTCTCCACATAGTCGCGCGCCTCGTCGTCATATTGCGACAGAAGCGCCTCCGACCGCCAGAAATCATAGCTGTCGCCGCGCCGGCGCTGCATGGCGATGCGCACATTCTCCAGAACGCTCAGATCGTTGAAAACCGCCGAGATCTGGAAGGAGCGCACCAGGCCGAGCCGGGCGATGTCGGCCGCGCTCATCCCGGTGATGTCGCGCCCGTCATAGGTGATGGTCCCGCGGGTCGGTTGCAGGAACTTGGTCAGAAGGTTGAAACAGGTGGTCTTGCCGGCGCCGTTCGGCCCGATCAGCGCATGGATCGTGCCGCGCTCGACCGAGAGATCCACGCCGTTGACGGCCACGAATCCCTTGAATTCCTTGGTAAGCCCTCTGGCTTCGAGAACGGCGCTCATGCGCGAACCGTTCCAGACGCCGTCACTGTCGCAATCGGCTGCAACCGCACACCCTCCCTGACCTGTCGGATCATTCTGGATCATTTGTTTTGAACGGAAGCTAGGCAGGGCGCGCGGCGCTGTCAACTCGGCCCCGCGGGGGCCTGGGCCGAGGCGCCGCTAAGTCAGGTCCAGCCGGTCAGCTCGGCCTTCAGGATATCCTCCATCATGTCGATATGCGCCTCGTCGTCATTGAGACAGGGGATATAGTCGAAACGCTCTCCGCCGGCGTCGAGGAAGGCGTGGCGGATCTCCTCGTTGATCTCCTCCAGCGTCTCCACGCAATCGGCGGAGAAGGCCGGGGCGATCACCGCGAGATGGCGTTTGCCGGCCCGCGCCAGATCGGCGACATGCTCCACCGCATAGGGGCGCAGCCATTCCTTCGGGCCGAAACGGGACTGGAAACAGGTCGTGACCTCCGCCTCCGGCCAGCCGAGTCTTTCGCGCAGCAACCGCGTGGTCTCCTCGCAATGGCGGTCATAGGGGTCGCCCTGCTCCACATAATCCCGCGGCAGCCCGTGATAGGAGGCGACCAGCGCGTCGGGGCGCCGGTCCATCGCCGCGCAGGCGCGCTCGACCGACCCGGCGAGCGCCCCGATGAAGAGCGGATGCCGGTAATAGGCGGCGACCGTGCGGATGGCGGGTTGCCGGCGCATTTTCAGCAACTGGCGAAAGGCCGCGTCGCAGGCGGTCCCGATCGTTGTTGCGGAATATTGCGGATAGAGCGGGAAAAACACGATCCGGTCGCAGCCGAGATCGCTCAGCTCCTGTATCTTCGCCCCGGTCGAGGGCGCGCCGTAGCGCATGCAGAAATCGACCACGAGCCGGTCTCCATGCGCCGCCGTCAGCCGCGCGGCGAGCTTTTCGGTCTGGGCGCGGGTGATGGTGCGGAGCGGGCTTTCATTGCGCTCCCTGTTCCAGATCGAGGCGTAGTTGCGCCCCGATCTGCGCGGCCGCGTCGTCAGCACGAAGAGATGCAGGATCGGCAGCCAGCGCCATCGCGGCTCCTCGATCACCCGCGCGTCGGAAAGGAATTCGGCCAGATAGCGGCGCATGCTCCAGTAATCCGTGCCGTCGGGCGTGCCCAGATTGACCAGCAGGACCCCGGTCCGGCCCGGTCCGGCCTCCGGCGCGGCGCGGCGGTTTTGCTCTTCGGTCATTCCTGCGTTCCCCTGCGATGGATCGGCCCAGACCTATCGCGCCGGCGCGCCGGGGCAAAGGCGGGCGCGCTCAACCGCCGCATCCGGGCGCCTTTTCGCCCGCCGGGCGCTCGACCGCGCCGAGCGCGTCGGCCAGCCGGGTGCGCGCGGCGCCGGGGCGGAGCGGTTTCGGCTGGTTCGCGGCCGGCGCCCAGCCGGCGAGATGGACGATCTCGAACGTCGCCGCGACCCGACCGTCGGGGCGGGCGAAATGCGCGGCGTAGATCTCGGCCGCGCGGCGCAGGGTCTCGCGCCGGGTGAAGCCGCGCCTGCGGGCCTGAAGCGGGTTCGCCTCTCCCATCGCCCGCAGGTCCTTCATCAGGTGAAACGGCGTTTCATAGGCGACCTCGACCCGGTCCACATCCGCGACCGGCATGGCGAAGCCGGCCCGCTGCATCAGCGCGCCGAGATCGCGGATCTCACCCATCGGCGCGACGCGGGGGGAGACGCCGCCCTCGATCTCCGCCTCCGCCTCGGCCAGCGCGGCGCGCAATTCGGCCAGCGTCCGCCCGCCGAAAAGCGCCGCCAGCAACAGCCCGTCAGGCCGGAGCGCGAGGCGAACCTGGGTCAGAACCCCCACGGGGTCGTTGGCGCGATGGAGCGTCATGCCGCCGATCGCGAGATCATGGCCGCCCGGCGCGGCGCCGGGGCTCTCCTCGGGCGCGATCCGGGTTTCGGCGAAGGGCGCGCGCGCGGCGGCGAGCGCGGCCAGCGGCGCGGCGCTTTCGGTCTGGATCAGCGCCTCGCCCCCCGCGCGCCCCTTCAGCGCCGCGGCGAAGGCGCCGAAGCCGGCGCCATGGATGAACGCCCGCCCGAAGGACCGCGCGACATCGTCCAGCCGCTCGGCCAGGCCCGAAGCAGCCCGCTCGAACAGGAAGCCGGCGCCGGATCTCTCTTCGGCGGTTAAGAGTTCCTTAACCCTGTTCGCCCGCATGATGCGCGCGCGATGATCGAAAAGCTACATGTCGAGGCCTCCTCCGGCGGATATAGCCGCTGGCGCCGGGCGCGCAAGGCGCCGGGATGGCTGCGCCGCGCCGCGGCGCTCG
>JBKECG010000205.1:0-6944 GCA_047974395.1 Pikeienuella sp.
TCGCCTTCGGGCCGAGGCCGAGCGCGCGGCAGGCGGCCCAGGCGGCGCAGGCGTTCTGATGGTTGTGCCGCCCCTGAAGCGCCGGCGCCTCGCGCATGTCGAAAGCGGCGGCCTGCGCGCCCTTCGTCCATTCGGTGAGGTGATTGCGGTTCATGAAGACGGCGGGCCGGGCGCTGCGGAGCTTCTCCTTCACCGAGACGCGCACCACCCGCGCGCCGTCCTCGGCCGGGTCCTCGGTCGCGGCGGCGAGGAAACGCCCCTCCGGCTCGTCAACGCCGATCACCGCGCAATCGGGGGCGCCCAGTTCGAAAAGCCGGCGCTTGGCGGCGAAATAGCCCCCCTCCCCGCCATGCCGGTCCAGATGATCGGGCGAGAGATTGAGGAAGACCGCGATATCGGGCGCCAGCGCGCGGGCGAGATCGGTATGTTAGGAGGACAGCTCCAGCACAACCACCTCGCCATCGGCGGGCGGGTCGAGCCCGAGCGCCGCGCGGCCGTTATTGCCGCCCATGTGGCGCGGCCGGCGGGCCGCGCCGAGGATGTGGTCGATCAGCGCCGTCGTCGTGGATTTGCCGTTGGAGCCGGTGACGGCGACCACCTTCACCTCGGCCCCGGTCATGCGGATGGCGCGGAAGAAGAGCGAGATGTCGTTGTCGATCAGCGCGCCGGCGGCCTCGGCGGCGGCGATGGCGGGATGAGCCGCGGGATAACGATGCTGCACGCCCGGAGAGCCGACGAGACGCTGCGTCACCGCCCAGGCCGGCGCGCTGGTCAGATCCTCCCCCGCGAACCCCTCGGCGGCGGCCTGCTCCCGCGCGGCCTCTCCATCGTCCCAGCAGACCGGCGTCGCGTCGCCCGCCGAAAGCGCGCGCGCCGCCGCCAGCCCGGAACGGCCCAGGCCGAGAACGCCGACCCGGCGCCCTTCATATCCCCGGACGGCGATCATTCGCTGCGGGCGCGCTCGCGTGCGGCGGCGATGCGCTGGATGGCGGCGCGGTCGCTTTCGCGCTCGGCCTCCTCGCGCGCGCGCCGGAGCGAGCGGACCTCATCCTCGAAACCGCCGCGCCGTTCGATCGCGCTGACGCCGAGGCTCATCGCCGCAAGATGTGGTGAAGCCGACATTTTCCTTCCCCCTTACCGCAGTTTCAACGTGCCCAGACCGACCAGCGCCAGGATCACCGCGATGATCCAGAAACGGATCACCACGGTCGGCTCGCGCCAGCCCTTCTGTTCGAAATGGTGATGGATCGGCGCCATGCGGAAGACGCGTTTGCCGGTCAGCTTGAAGCTGGCGACCTGAACGATGACGCTCACCGCCTCCAGCACGAAAAGCCCGCCGATCACCGCCCAGACGATCTCATGCTTGATCGCCACCGCGATGGAGCCGAGCGCCCCCCCGAGCGCGAGACTGCCGGTGTCGCCCATGAACACCATGGCGGGCGGCGCGTTATACCAGAGGAAACCCAGCCCCGCCCCGATCAGCGCCGCGGCGAAGACGGTGATCTCGCCCGTGCCCGGCACATAGTGGATCTGAAGATAGTCGGTGAAGTCGGTGCGCCCGACCACATAGGCGATGACTCCGAGCGAGCCGGCCGCGATCATCACCGGCATGATCGCCAGCCCGTCCAGACCATCGGTCAGGTTCACCGCATTGGCGCTGCCGACGATAACCAGCATCGCGAAGGGCAGGAAAGCGTAGCCGAGCGGGATCAGCGCCTGTTTGAAGACCGGCATCGCGAGCTGGTGCTGAAGCGCCTCGGGCTGCAACCATGTCGCCCAGAGGCCCGCGATCAGCGCGATGGTGAAACCGATCAGAAGGCGCATCCGCCCCGAAAAGCCGCGATGGCTCTGTTTCGTGACCTTCATGTAATCGTCGATGAAGCCGATCAGGCCGAAACCCACGGTGACGAACAGAACCAGCAGCACGAAACCGTTGTTCAGCCGCGCCCAGAGCAGGGTGGCGAACACCATCCCGGCGAGGATCATCACCCCGCCCATGGTCGGGGTGCCGGCCTTCTCGATCAGGTGGCTCGCGGGGCCGTCGTCGCGGATCGGCTGGCCCTTGCCCTGCATCCGGCGCAGCCGGTCGATGATCGGCCGGCCGAGGATGAACGCGAAGAGAAGCGCGGTGAAGAACGCCCCGCCGGCGCGGAAGCTGATATAGCGAAAGAGGTTGAAGACATCGCCCCCCCCGGCGAGCGGCGTCAGCAATTCATAGAGCACTCAACTTCCCCCTGCTTCGGGCCTCGCCTGGCCCATGCGCCGGATCGCCTCCACCACCGGCGCCATTTTCGACCCCAACGACCCCTTGACCATGGCGACGTCGCCCGCATCGAGCTTGCGCCCGGCGACGGCGGCGAGATCGGCGCTGGTCTCGAACCATTTGCCGCGCTTTTCCGGCGGCAGCGCGTCATGAAGCGCGCGCATCATCGGCCCGCAGCTATGGACGAGATCCACCCCCGCCATCTCCTCGGTCCCGGCCAGCGCGGCGTGCATCGCCTCCGCTTCGGGACCAAGCTCCAGCATATCGCCGAGAAAGGCGACGCGCCGCCCCTTGTCGATCCTGCCGACATGATCTTCCGGCTTCGCGGCGGCCAGCACCGCGAGCGCGGCGCGCATGGAGACCGGATTGGCGTTGTAGCTCTCGTCGAGCAGCGTCACCGAGCCGTCGATCCCCGCTTCGCCGATCGCAACCCGCCAGCGCGCGCCCCGTCCCTCCGGCGCGCGCCAGCCGCCGAGCGCGAGCGCGGCGCGGGCGACATCGGCGCCCGCCGCCTCCACCGCCGCCAGCACCGCCAGCGCGTTGAGCGCCAGATGCCGGCCCGGCGCGCCGATCTTGAACATCAGCGGCCGTCCGTGAAGGGCCGCCTTCACCACTGTCGCGTTGCTGGCGAGGCGCGCATGCTCCAGCCGCGCGTCCGCGCCTTCGGCCGCGCCGAAGCTGACGATCCGCGCCCCCCGGTTGCGCGCCGCCGCCTCCAGCCGCGCGAAATGCGGGTTGTCGGCGTTGAGGATCGCGGTCCCGCCCGCGACCAGCCCGTCGAAGATCTCCGCCTTGGCGTCGGCGATCTCCTCGACGCGGTTGAAACCGGCGAGATGGACCGCCTCCACCGTGGTGACGATGGCGACATCCGGCCGGGCGAGCCGGGCGAGGGGCGCAATCTCTCCCGGGCGGTTCATGCCCAGCTCGATCGCCGCATAGCGGGTCGCCGCCGGCATGCGCGCCAATGTCAGCGGCGCGCCCCAGTGATTGTTGAAGCTCTTTTCCGCCGCATGGGTCGGCCCGCAGGTGGAGAAACAGGCGCGCAGCATCTCCTCCGCCCCGGTCTTGCCGACCGAGCCGGTGACGGCGACGATCTTCGCCTCCGTCCGCGCCCGCGCCGCGGCGGCGAGCCCCCAGAGCCCGGCGAGCGGGTCCTTCACCATCAGGAGCGGCGCGCCCTCGGGCAGCCCTTCGGGAACGCGGCTGACCATCGCCGCCGCGGCGCCGGCCCGGATCGCGGCGGCGACGAAATCATGCCCGTCGCGCGCGTCCTGCAAGGCGACGAAGAGATCCCCCTGCGCCAGGGAGCGGCTGTCGATGGAGACGCCGCCGGCCTCGAACGGGGCGGTGGCCCGCCCGCCCGCCGCCGCCGCGGCCGCATCCGCCGTCCAGAGCGCGTCAGTCATCATCTTCTCCGTCCAGCGCCGCCACCGCGGCGCGCGCCTGCTCCGCATCGTCGAAAGGATGCGTGATCCCGGCGATGATCTGGCCGGTCTCATGCCCCTTTCCGGCGATCAGAAGCCGATCATCGGGCGATAATGAGTCGACCGCGGTGAGAATCGCCTCAGCCCGGTCGCCGATCTCGATCGCGTTCGGACAGGCGGCGCGGATCGCGGCGCGGATCGCAGCCGGGTCCTCCGAGCGCGGATTGTCGTCGGTGACGATGGCGGCGTCGGCGCCCTGACAGACGGCGCGGCCCATTTCCGGCCGCTTGCCGCGGTCGCGGTCGCCCCCGGCCCCGAAGACGGCGATCAGCCGGCCCGGCGTGTGCAGCCGCAACGCCGCGAGCGCGGTGGCCAGCCCGCCGGGCGTGTGCGAATAATCGACATAGATCCCGGCGCCGTTGGCCCGGGTCGCCACCAGCTCCATCCGCCCGCGCACGCCCTTCAGCCCGCCGAGCGCGTCGAACACATCGCCCGGCGCCTCGCCCGCGCCGATGGCGAGCGCGGCGGCGGCCATCGCGTTCAGGCCCTGAAAACCGCCGATCAGATCCAGCCGCACCCGATGCGGCGCGCCCCGCCATTCGAGGTCCAGCATCTGCCCGCCGGTGTCGAAACGCGCCTCGATCAGGCGAAGGCCGCGCGCCGCCTCCCGGTCGCGACCGAAAGGGATGACCTCCCTGCCCCGCGCGGCGCGGGCGGCGGCGGGATAGGTCTCGTCATCGACATTCAGCGCCGCCGGCGCGCCCTCGGGCAGAAGCTCGCTGAACAGGCGCAGCTTCGCCGCGAGATAGGCGGCGAAATCCTCGTGATAATCCAGATGATCGCGGCTGAGATTGGTGAAGGCGGCCCCGGCGAGCCGCACCCCGTCCAGCCGGTGCTGCGCCAGCCCGTGGCTCGACGCCTCCATGCCGGCGTGAGTGACGCCGGCCGCAGCCAGTTCCGCAAGCAGCCGATGCAGGGTGATCGGCTCCGGCGTGGTCATGCTCAGCGGCTTCGTCACCGCGCCCTCGACCCCGACCGTCCCGAAACTGGCCGCGCGCCGGCCGAGCGCGGTGAATATCTGGCGGGTGAAGCTGGCGACGGAGGTCTTGCCATTGGTCCCGGTGACGGCGACCACGGTTTCGGGCTGCGCGCCATAGAAGACGGCGGCGGTCAGCGCCAGCCGGCGGCGCGGATTCTCGTCGATCAGGAAGGGAACCGGCCAGTCGCCGATATCGGCCCGCGCCCGCTCCGCCCCTTCTTCGCTGCAAAGCACCGCGGCGGCGCCCATGCGGACGGCGAAGTGCGCGAATTCCGCGCCGTCGAGCGCGCCCTTCAGCGCCGCGAACAGAAACCCCGGCCTCGTCTCGCGACTGTCGGCGCAAAGCCCGGCTATCGGCAGGCGCGGGTCCGGCGCCGGCCCTTTCCAGTCCAGCCCGTCAAGGCCGAGAGAAGCGATGGTCGCGGTCATTCCAGCCCCACCTTGTTCACATCGCCCTCGGCCATGGCCTCGGGCGCCGGGATCGGGCGCATGCCGAGGATCGGGGCCAGCCGTTTCACCGCCACCCCGGCGGTCGGGGCTGCGGTCCAGCCGGCGGTGCGCCATGTCCGGCCGAACTTGTAGGTGGAGGCCTCGTCCAGCGTCACCACCAGCACATATTCCGGCGCCGACATCGGAAAGGCCCCGGCGAATGTGGAGATGGTCTTCGATTCGTCATAGCCCCCGCGCGAGGGCTTGTCGGCGGTGCCGGTCTTGCCGCCGACCTCATAGCCGGGCACCTCGGCGAAATTGCCGGTGCCCTTCTCCTCGGCGACGACGGCGCGCAGGATCTCGCGAAGCTGGCGGGAGGTGCGGGTCGAAACCACCCGATCCGCCTCGGTCGGCGCCGGCGCGCCGGGGCGGAGCGTCGGATGCACCCTCAGCCCGCCATTCAGGAGCGAGGCGTAGGCCGCCGCCAGATGAAGCTGCGTCGCCGCCAGCCCGTGACCGAAGGAGATGGTCATGGTCGAAAGCTGCCCCCATTTCTCCGGGAAAAGGGGCTGACCCAGCCGGGCCTCGGCGATCTCCAGCCGGGTCGGCTCCATGAAACCGAGCTTCGCCAGAAAGGCCTTCTGCGCCGCGCCGCCGATCGCCAGCGCGATGCGGGAGGTGCCGACATTGGAGCTTTCGACGATCACGTCGCGCAGCGTCATCCGCGCCGGCATCCGGTGGAAGTCGCTGATCTTGAACCGGCCCATGCGCAAGGGCCCGGCGGTCTCGATCAGGCTTTCGGGCGCGTAAAGCCCGGTCTCCAGCGCCTGCGCGGCGGCGAAGAGCTTGAAGGTGGAGCCAAGCTCATAGACGCCTTCGGCGGCGCGATTCATCATCGGCCGGACCCTGGCCACATCGGGATCGCGCGTGTCCGGCCGCGCGTTCGGGTCGAAATCCGGCAAGCTGACCATGGCGATGATTTCGCCGTTATGGGCGTCCATCAGCACGGCGGAGGCGGCGACGGCCTTGAACTCCTTCATCGCCGCGCCCATCACGTCGGTCAGCGCCGTCTGCGCCACGAGGTCAATCGAAAGCGCCAGCGGCGCGCCGGCGCGGGCGGGGTCGCGAAGCTCGGCGTCGAGCCGACGCTCGACCCCGGCCAGACCGACCAGTTCGGCGCTGTCCACCGCCTCGGCGCCGGTGGTGGCGCCGCCAAGCACATGCGCGCCGATCCGGCCTGCGGGATAAAGCCGGGTTTCGCGCTGGCCGAAATAGACGCCGGGCAGGCCCAGATCATGCACCGCCTGCCGCTCCGCCGGGCTGGCCGGGCGCTTGATCCAGACGAATTTGCGCCCCGGCGCGAAACGGGCGCGGAAGGTCTCCTCGCCGATCTCCGGCAGGACCGAGGCGAGCTTCGCCGCCGCCTCTTCGGCGCCGATCCCGGCGCGCCTCGTCTCCTCGGGATGGGCGTAGATCGCCCAGCTCGGCAGATTGGTCGCCAGAAGGCGGCCGTTGCGGTCGGTGATCGGCGCGCGCTCCACCGCCGCGATCACGCTTGAGCCCGGATCGAGCCGCGGCTCCTCCGGCTCCGTCGCCGCCAGGAGCGCCATGCGCCCGCCCAGGGTCAGAAAGGCGACGGTGAAGAAGACCGAGACCAGCAGCAGGCGCCATTCGGCGTTCTCGGCCCGCGCGCGCCGTTTCGCCTCGCGCGCCTTCTCGCCCCGCTCGGCCCTGCGCGCGATCTCGGTCTCGGCGCCGTCGCCGAGAACCCGGATAAGATCGTCGCCGC
>JBKECG010000208.1:0-9659 GCA_047974395.1 Pikeienuella sp.
CTTTGACGACACCCAAGATTTTATTATGCTTCTCCACGAGGCATATCGAAAAATCGAAGGATAAGGTGGCGCTCGCGCGCCACCCTTTGCCAGCCGATAGACCGGGATGCCCATCTTGCGAGCCTTGTCTGCCAGATTTTACTGGATGACCCCGATCTCCAGACCGTTCAGCATCGCGTCGTTGCGCCAGAACGGTGCGGCCTTGGTGTGGCGGGTCCAGTCGGGCTTTAAGGCGACCCGTCCTTGTAATATTTATAAAAATTGTAAGTTTACCCTCAAGAGAACAGCACTCAAACTATCCTTTGCTGAGCCTCTGAGGTATAGCCGGTATGAGGGTTATCGATCTGCTAAAACAACATTTCCTTTCCAGGTGTTAGCGGATTTTTCATCCGTGAATACTCCACCTGCTGAAAGCAGGTGGCTTCGGCCTACGGCTCAACGCCGGATCGGTCCGCCATGCGGCGGACTCACGTGACGTCAAAGTGGTCGTCAGGCTCAGGCGGCGTCTGGTTGGCGATGTAGTCCATCCACATCTCGTCCGTCATGTTGCCGCTCGTGCAGACCCAATAGCCGCGTGCCCACAGGTGCTGCCCCCAATAGCGCTTCCGCAGTATCCCGAACTCGCTCAGCAGTTTGTGCGAACTGCGGCCCTTCAGGTATTGCATCGCCCGGCTGACCGACAGGTTCGGCGGGACCGACAGCAACAGGTGGATATGATCCCGGTTCACGCTGCCCGCGTGGATCACCATCTCATGCGCCCCCGCCGTTTCCCGGATCAATTCTCGGCAACGCTGCCCAACATCCCCGCCAAGCACCTGGTACCGATACTTGGTGATCCACACCAGGTGATACTTGCAATCCCAGACCGTGTGGCCGCCGCGTTCGTACGATTCCATAACCGCACTCTACACGGCAGCCGCCGCGATCCCATGCCGGCTAAAGCCGTGGGGTTCACTGATCCCCTAGCGGGGACTCTAAACCGGCAGCTTGCTACGCTTGGCATGAAGGTCACCTTTGGGCCGTTCGATCCAGTCCCCCTCACAACGCCGCCGCATAAATCTCCCGCGCCGCCTCCAGCGTCATCTCGCGCGGGTTGTTCACCAGCAGGCGGGTCTGTTTCATCGCGTCCTCGGCCAGCATGGGCAGGTGGTTGTGGCTGACGCCGACTTCGGAGAGCCTCGATTTCATGCCGAGTTCGGGGCCGAGCGTCGCAAACGCCTCGGCCATGGCGGCGGCGGGGTCGGGGGCGCCCGCCAGTTCGGGGAAGGCGATGGGTGCGAGTTCGGCGTAGAGCGCCGCCGCTTCCTCCATGTTGAAGCGCAGCACATGCGGCAGGACCAGCGCGTTGGAGAGCCCGTGCGGCACATGGAAATGCCCGCCGAGCGGATAGGCCAGCGCGTGGACCGCGGCGACGGGGGCGTTGGCGAAGGCCATCCCCGCCAGCATCGAGCCGAGCAGCATCGCGCCCCGCGCCTCGCGGTCTTCGGGATGGGTGCAGGCGCGGCGGATATTGCCGCCCAGCAGCCCGAGCGCCTGCCGGGCCAGCGCGTCGGACATCACGTTCTTCTTGTGCCTGGAGGTATAGGCCTCGATCGCGTGGACCATGGCGTCGATCCCGGTCGCGGCGGTGACGGGGGCGGGCAGGCCCACGGTCAGCTCCGCGTCCAGCACCGCCCAGTCGGGGAAGAGCTGCGGCGCGACCACGCCTTTCTTCTCGGCCTCGCCGGTGGTGACGATGGAGATCGGCGTGACCTCGGAGCCGGTGCCGGCGGTGGTCGGCGCGAGGATCAGCGGCAGGCGCCGACCCTTGGCCAGGCCGACGCCGTAGATATCGGCCAGTTTCTCCTCCGAATTCGCCAGGAGCGCGATCAGCTTGGCGCAATCCAGCGAGGAGCCGCCGCCGACGGAGACGACGCCGTCCACCCTTTCGGCCCGCGCGCGGGCCACGGCGTCGAGGATGACGGATTCGGGCGGATCGGCGACGACCTCGTCGAAGATCCATGCGCTTATCCCGGCGGCTTTCAGCCCCGCGAGCGCCTGATCGGCGATGCCGGCGGAAAGCACGCCCCTGTCGCTGACGAAGGCGACGCGCTTGCAGCCGAGCCCGGCGGCCAGTTCGCCGATCTTGCCGGTGGCGCCGACCTCGGAGAGGATCGAACGGGTGGTCTGGAAGGTGAATGGGTTCATTTTTTCCTCCGTCATCGGCGCGACTTTAGGGCCGGGCGCGCGCCGCCGGAAGGTGGAATTTCCGATCCTGTCGCCACGGGGCCGGGGGTTGCGGGATTCCGCCGACAGGCGGCGCCAAATTTCTGTATTTCAATATTTCAAATATCTATGTGGATGAAATTGATAAAATTTAGTATATTCAAGATGTTTTTCGATTCTACACCTTAAAGGGGTAAGTGATGAATATTATTCGTGGAACCAGGAAACATATGGCGATCTTCTTCGCGGCGGCCTGCTGTTTCGCCGGGCAATCGGTCGCCGCGGCCACGACGATGAATTTCGACGGCCTGCCGGCAATGCCCGGCGAGACCGTCTATGTCGAAAACGGCGTGACCGCGACCGCAACGGGGGGCGAGCTCTCAGCTTACACCAGATCCGCAGGCGACCTCGCGCTGCATCTGGATGACAGCGGGACACCCGCCGCCAACGCCATTCGGTTCACCATTGGCGGCGCGCTCTTTCGCCCGGTCAGCTTCGATTATCTCAGCGCGGGCTTCGGTTATTGCGCTGACCAGGACGCCACGAACTGCAACACGCCCTATGACAATGTGAGGATACAGGGCCTCGCCGGCGGTTCCGTCCTATATGAAGAGATGTTCTCGACCGGTCTGCCGGCCGTTGATTTTTCCACCTATATGATCGCCCAGAGCCAGCTCGTCGATACCTTCGTGATCAGCAACATCCTTCCGTCCGTTGGGGGGGGAGGAGGCTACTGCTTCGACGCGCCCTGCGGCCACATGTTTGTGGATGATCTGACGATCGCGCCGGTGCCGCTGCCCGCGACGCTCCCGTTGCTGGCGGTGTCGCTGGCGGCGCTCTTCGGATCTTTTGCGGCGCGGCGGAGGATCCCGGCCTGACCGAGCACCGCAAAACACCCCGGCGCGCCTGACGGCGCGGCGGGGTTTGCCGCGGCGGCGGCGCTGCGCTATTCCGTGTGAGCGAGGAAACCGATCACGAAAGGCGCGCCCCCGATGCTCAACCCAGTAGACAATCATGTCGCCACGCCCGAAGCCGCGCGCGCCAAGCCGCCGGCTGTGGTCTGGGAGGATCCGTTCCTGCTGGAGGACCAGCTGACCGAAGATGAGCGCATGATCCGCGACGCGGCGCGCGCCTATTGTCAGGACGGTCTGGCCCGCCGCGTCATCGAAGCCAACCGCAAGGAGATCTTCCACCGCGAGATCATGAACGAGATGGGCGCGCTCGGCCTTCTCGGCCCGACCATCCCCGAGGCCTATGGCGGGCCGGGGGTGAATTACGTCTCCTATGGCCTGATCGCGCGGGAGGTGGAGCGGGTCGATTCCGGCTATCGCTCCGCCATGTCGGTGCAGTCCAGCCTGGTGATGCACCCGATCTTCGCCTATGGCGACGAGGCGCAGCGCAAGAAATACCTGCCGAAGCTGGCGAGCGGCGAATGGGTCGGCTGTTTCGGCCTCACCGAGCCGGATCACGGCTCCGATCCCGGCGGCATGATCACGCGGGCGAAGCCGGTCGATGGCGGCTATCTGGTCTCGGGCGCGAAGAACTGGATCTCCAATTCGCCGATCGCCGATGTCTTCGTCGTCTGGGCGAAATCCGACAAGCATGACGGCAAGATCCGGGGCTTCGTGCTGGAGAAGGGCATGAAGGGGCTGGTCGCGCCGAAGATCGAGGGCAAGTTCAGCTTGCGCGCGTCGATCACCGGCATGATCCAGATGGACGAAGTCTTCGTGCCTGAGGAGAATCTGCTGCCGAACGTCTCCGGCCTCGCCGGGCCGTTCGGCTGCCTCAACCGGGCGCGCTACGGCATCGCCTGGGGCGCGATGGGCGCGGCGGAGGCCTGCTGGCATGCGGCGCGGGATTATACGCTCGATCGCAAGCAGTTCGGCCGGCCGCTGGCGGCGAACCAGCTGATCCAGAAGAAGCTCGCCGATATGCAGACGGAGATTTCGCTCGGCCTTCAGGGCTGTCTCCGGCTCGGCCGGCTGATGGATGAGCACCGCGCGCCGGCGGAGCTGATCTCGCTGATGAAGCGCAACAATTGCGGCAAGGCGCTGGATATCGCCCGCACCGCGCGCGACATGCATGGCGGCAACGGCGTTTCCGACGAATATGGCGTCATCCGCCATGTGATGAATCTGGAGGCGGTGAACACCTATGAGGGCACGCATGACGTTCACGCGCTGATCCTCGGCCGGGCGCAGACCGGGATTCAGGCGTTTTCCTGAGGGCGAGGCCGGCCGCCGGGGCGGCCGTTTCGCAAGGCGGGGGTTGATTCCGATCCGAAATCAGGGGCGCGGCCGCCGGGCCGCGCCCTTCCTCATTTCAGCATTCCATGGGGCGCCCGCCGCTCAGCGTCGTCGCCCCATCACCGAATCCATCACCCGCATCAGATCGCCGGCGGCCTTTTCCTCCCCCGAAAGCGGCGGCGGGGTCGGGATGGCCGGGGGAATAGTCGTTTCGCCCTTCATCTCCTCCAGCGTCGGCGGCGATGACAGCCCGGCGCGGCGGCGGCGGAGGTCGTAGAGGATCGAGACCAGAAGCTCGTATTTCACCGGCCCCTCGCTGAAGAGACGGTCGCCCTGTTCCGAGATCGGCATGCGGTGGAGCTTGATCGGCTCTCCGTCCGCCGCCAGCATCCGCGCCAGCTCGCGGGCGTAGAGGCTGTAGCCGAGCCCGCTCGGGTGGTGCTGGTCCAGCCCGCAAAGCCCGCCCTCCTTGAACCCGCCGGAAAAGGGCAGGGCCGAGGGGGAATAGGCGAGGTTGGCGTAACGGCGCCGGTCGAATTCCAGCCGCGCGCCGGGGGTGTCGCGGGTGATCTTCCTCGACGGGTCGTGCTTGCCGTCATATTTCTTCAGCAGCCTGTCGAGCCGCACGATCCGCAACCGGTCGTCGCCGGCGCGCGCGAAGACGCGCCGCATGACCGCGGCCATGCGATTGTTGATCGCCGTCACCTCGCCATCCAGATATTTCATCTCCTTCGCGGTGAACCGGATGTAATCGTCCGGCCCGCCAAGGCGGTTGTCATAGACCGGGTAATAGCCGTCCTTGCGCAGCAGCGGCTCGATCGAGACGTCCACATTATAGGGCGGCATGATGTTCGGCACGGTCGAGGGCAGCGGCACGGTGGAGATGTAGAAACGTTCCGTCTCCGGCCCGAATTCGGTCAGAAGGGCGGCGAGTTCAGCCATGTCCTCCGCCCATTGGCGCAGCCCCTTGAGCCCGGAATCGACGCCGCCCCTGAGCGTGATGTCGATGATCCCGTGATTGGAGCCGAGATTCATCAGCAGGTTCCGCGGCTTTCGCGCCGCGGCGATGTCGATCGGGCGCAGCCCTTCCAGTTCCGGCCGGGCGTTCGGGTTGAAGAGAAAGAGCGCGTTCAGCGCCATGTGGATGTCCACGATCTCTCCCGGCAGGGTGCTGAGATCGTCGATGGCGGCGATCTTCGGGCGAAAGCGCGCGACCTCCGCCCGCCAATGGGCCACGTCATGCGTGATCACGTCCGGGATCTCGGCCCCGGCCTGGGCGATATTGTCCCAGGCGGCGTGCTCGGCCCGGACCACGTGGCGGCCATCGGCCCAGCGGAGCGCGTTGTCGCGCGCGGCGCGGAGCCGGGCGCGCAGCAGCGTCGCGAGATCGCCGATCGAAAGTTCGCGCGCCAGCGCCTCCACGTCGATCAGCAGCGGTTCGGGATAGGCCGGGTGGCGAAAGCCCCCCTCGGGCGCGAGCAGCCGCCCGACCAGCGCCGGCGGCGCCTTGGCGGCGAATTCGGCCCGGATCGTGGCGGAGCGCATGCCGTTATACATGCTGTCGCCGATCCCCATCACCGGCGGCTTCATCAGATTGTCTGGAAAGGCGTAACCGTCCGAAGGTTGTCTGAGCATCAATTGATTCCCCCTTGAAATAGACTGTCGAGGCTAATGTGTTTCGCGCATGCCGCAAGCCTGCGCCGCGCCAATCCTGTTGATCGGCCCCGGCGATGCCTGTAGCTCTCGGCGGCGCGGGCGCGCCCGCCGGATCAAGCAAGAGGCGCAACGGGAGGTAAGCATCATGAGACGATCCCTGGGTATGGCCGCATTGGCGGCCGCGGCGGCGCTGATCGGCGCGGGCGCGGCGGCGGCGCAGGAATACACGTTCAAGCTCCATCATTTCCTCGGGGCCAAATCGCCTTCGCAGACCCAGATGCTGGAGCCATGGGTGAAGCGGGTGGAGGAAAACGCCGGCGGAAGGGTGAAGATCGAGATCTATCCGGCCATGTCGCTCGGCGGGCGCCCGCCGGAGCTGATCAGCCAGGTCCGCGACGGGGTGGTGGATCTTGTCTGGACCGTGAACGGCTACACGCCCGGGCTTTTCCCGCGCACCGAGGTGATGGAGCTGCCGCTGATCTACAAGAACGACCCGGTGGGGGCGAATCTCGCGCTCAACGATCTGTTCGAGAGCGACCTGAAACCGGAATACGCCGGGGTCGAGGTGATGTTCCTGCATATTCACGCCGGCCAGGCGATCCACATGCGCGACGTCGCCGTGCGCAGCCCGGCTGATCTCGCCGGCAAGAAGCTGCGCATTCCGACCCGCACCGGCGCCTGGGCGATCGAGGCCATGGGCGCGATCCCGGTCGGCATGCCGGTGCCGGAACTGCCGCAGGCCCTGCAGAAAGGCGTCGTGGACGGCGCGCTGATCCCGTGGGAGATCATCCCCCCGCTGAAGATCCAGGAGCAGACCGAATATCAGATCGAGGGTTTCGAGCAGGCGCGGCTCGGCAACACGACCTTTCAGGTCTCGATGAACAAGGCCCGCTGGGATGCGCTGCCCGATGATGTCAAACAGGCGTTCCGCGACGCCTCCGGCCCCGACTGGCTCGCCGAGGTCGGCCGGATCTGGCGCGCATCGGACGACGCCGGGATCAAATTCGCCACCGATTCCGGCAATGAGCTGATCACGCTGACCCCCGAGGAGACCGCCGCCTTCGACGAGGCGCTCGCCCCCGTGGTCGATCGCTGGATCGAGGAGGTCACCGCCGCCGGCATCGACGGGGCCGGGCTGGTCGCGCGGGCGCGCGAACTGGTCGCGAAGCACGCGACAAGGTGAGCGACGATCCGCGCCCGCGCCGCGCCGGGCTGACCGGCGCGGCGGAACGGCTCATCCACGCATGGGCGCTGATCGGCGGCGTTCTGCTGCTGGCGGTGGTGCTGATGAATGTCGTCTCGGTCGTCGGGGCCGCGGTCTGGGTTCCCTTTCCCGGCGATTTCGAGATGACCGAGGTCGGCGTCGCCGTCGCCGTCTTTTCCTTCCTGCCCTATTGCCAGTTGACCGGCGCCAACGTCACCGCCGACATTTTCACCATGCGGGCCTCGCGCCGCTGGGTCGCGATCTTCCGCTTCGCGGCCTCGGTCACGGCGTTCTGCTTCGCCGGGCTGCTGATCTGGACCATGTGGGGCGGGATGGAGAGCCAGCGTGAATACGGTTATGTGACCACGATCCTGCAATTTCCGATCTGGACCGCCTTTGTTCCGATCCTCGTCTCGCTCGCCCTGCTGCTGGTCGCGGCGGCGATCTCCATCGGCGAGGCGGGCCGGGCCGTCGCCGGGGGTGGCGCGGAATGATCGACCCGCTTGTTCCCGGCCTCTCGGCGCTGGCGGTTCTGGTGGCGCTGATCGCCCTGCGCATGCCGATCGCCTATGCGATGATTCTCGTCGGCGGGGCCGGGGTGGCGCTGGTCAACGGGCCGGCGCTGCTGCTGAGCCAGTTGAAGACGCTCGCCTACGGGCAGTTCTCGATCTACGATCTGTCGGTCGTGCCGATGTTCGTGCTGATGGGGGCGCTGGCCTCCCGCGCGGGGTTGAGCCAGGCGCTCTTTCGGGCCGCCAACGCCTGGCTCGGCTGGATGCGCGGCGGAACCGCGATGGCGGCGATCGCCGGTTGCGCCGGGTTCGGGGCGGTCTGCGGCTCCTCGCTCGCCACCGCCTCGACCATGGGCAAGGTCGCGCTGCCGGAGCTGCGCCGCTACAATTACTCCGGCGCGCTGGCGACGGGATCGCTGGCGGCGGGCGGGGTTCTGGGCATTCTCATTCCACCTTCGGTGGTTCTGGTGATCTACGCCATCATCGTCGAGGCGAACATCGTCACCATGTTCGCGGCTGCGCTGCTGCCGGGGCTCCTGGCGGTGCTGCTCTTCATGGTCACCATCGCGCTCTATGTGATGATCCGCCCCGAGGCGGGGCCGAAGGGCGGCGCGGCGGACCGGGCGGAGTTTCTTTCGGCCACCTATGGCGTCTTTCCGGTGGTGGTGATCTTCGGGATCGTGCTCGGCGGCATTTATGGCGGCTTTTTCAATCCGACCCCGGGCGCGGCGGTCGGGGTGTTTCTGGTCTGGGTCTATGGCGCTTTCCGGGGCGAGATCGGGCTCGGCGCGCTCCGCGACGCGCTGAAGGAGACCGCCGGGACCACCGGCATGATCTATCTGATCCTGCTCGGCGCGGAGCTGATGAAGATCTTCATGTCGCGGATCGGGCTGCCGCAGGCCACGGCGGAATGGATCCTGCATTCGGGCCTGGAGCCGATGCTGGTGATGACGCTGCTGCTGGTCGGGTTGATCCTGCTGGGCTGCCTGATGGATTCGCTCTCCATGATCCTGCTGGTCATTCCCTTTTTCTGGCCGGTGCTGATGGACATCAACGGCGGCGTCTATCAGGGCGCGGAGGGGGCCGGTTTCGGCATGTCCACCGAGGATCTGAAGATCTGGTTCGGCATTCTGGCGCTGATCGTGGTCGAGCTTGGCCTGATCACCCCGCCGGTGGGCATGAATGTCTTCGTCATCTCGGCCCTTGCGAAGGATATTCCGATGGCGGAAACATTCCGTGGCGTCATGCCGTTTTTCATCGCCGAGATGCTGCGCGTCGGGATCATTCTCTTCATTCCTGCGCTGACGCTCTGGCTGCCGGAGATGTTGCGATGAGGCGCGCGGCCGAGGATTTCCTGAAAGAGGCGCGTGCGCTGGCCTTGCTGGCGGCGCCGCTGGAGGATGCGGATTTCG
This sequence comes from Pikeienuella sp., assembly GCA_047974395.1. GTDB lineage: Bacteria > Pseudomonadota > Alphaproteobacteria > Rhodobacterales > Rhodobacteraceae > Pikeienuella. Next base: position 9,236 of record JBKECG010000208.1, read on the forward strand.
CCGCGCCGACCCAGTTCAAGGGCTGGACCATCGGCGACGTGATTGCGCATCTCGCCTTTTTCGACCGGGCGGCGGTTCTGTCGGCGACCTCGGAAGAGTGTTTCGAGTCCTTCACCGCGCCGGCCCTGACGGCGCTGAAACGGGGCGAGCCGCTGACAGGGGCGCAGAACGAATGGCTCGCCGGCGATATGGGCGGGGTGTCCGGCGTCGCGCTCCGCGATCTCTGGTCGGAGGGCGCGGCGCGGCTGGCCGAGACCTTCGCCGGGATCGACCCGAAGCGGCGGCTGCGATGGCTCGGGCCGGACATGTCGGCGCGCTCCTTCATCACCGCCCGGCAGATGGAGGTCTGGGCCCATGCGCAGGCGGTGTTCGACGCGCTTGGCGAGGCGCGCGAGGAATGCGACCGCGTGCGCAATATCTGCCA
>JBKECG010000144.1:0-2374 GCA_047974395.1 Pikeienuella sp.
TTCAGCGTGATCATCTATTTCTGCTTCTTTTAATCCTCTAGTTATGATATTAACTAATATCTTAAATTGAGTATTAACCATTCTCTTAGCTTGTTCCGCAACCATTGAGAACTCTCTAATTGGAAGTGGGAACTTCATTCATTTAAATAAATGAAGTTCTCATCCATTCTTAGTAGGTACTAATTTATATTCATCTCTATATAGAGTATCTAAGAAGAAATATTCCATTACAAATAAACAGTTTTCTCTATCATATACATTTCTATATATGTTTCAATCATACTCACTAACAATGTAACTTTGTCGACCTATGTCTTCTTCTGTGATCTTTGGAGATATTTTAGATACTGTTGATCTAACTATTTGAAAGAATCTTACTCTAGCTTTTTCTTCATCCGTAGTTACATAGAACTTGTGATATTTCTTTCAAGTTCTTTTCTTTTCCGCAGTAAAAGAAACGTAGATCTTTCCATCTCATTTCTCTCATAATTCTTCAAGTTCAGTTACATTACGAGCTATCTCATTTTGTACTTTATGAACTGCTTCAATTCCTCTTGAACCCTTTTTTAAACTAGTATCATAAGTATAGTAGTCATTAGAATCTCTTGAAACTCTAGATATTTTTTCCTTTTTCGCCATAAACTTTTAATACTCTTTCTATATCTGCAGAGCACTTTTCCTTTCATAGGGTTACAGATGTATTTTGAAGTTTTCAAAGTAGATCTTCCAGCTCATTAGTATCAACCATAGCTATAATGTCTCTAAAGTCATTAGATGTTCTAACTTCTTGAACTTTATTGAATGCTTCTTTCTTAACATCTGCTAATGTAAAGTCACTTTCATACTTTTTGAAATTATCAACTTTATCCATATACTCTTCAGTAAAGGAGTAAATATCATCTAGGAAGCTTGACAGTTTATGTTGAACATATTTTCTCTGTCTTTCTTTTCTAGTCTTATTCTTATAATCTGCTTCTCCATCTAGTTTTCTAGTTAAGAAGAAGATTATGCAAATAGTAATGACTATTATAATAACAACAATAGCAATTAGAAATCAGTTTACACCTTCAAAGATGTTATATATTGAATCGTATGTTGTTATATTGCTTCCTGACATATTTCCCCCTTTATTGAAGAGGCAACTATTAGTTGCCTCCATTTCTATATTACTATAGAAATTAGATATTTACATTAATTTCGTTTAATTATATCTTAAACTCAAGTGTGTAATTTTAAAAAAGTTAATTGATTGACAAAATGCTAATCATTTTTTAGATGGAATTTTTATTTTTTGCCTTTGGCATTAGATTTTTCCATCTCTTTAGCTAATGCGTCAAGTTTTTTATCTCTCTTAGCGTAGTATTTGTCTGAGATTGTTGCTTTGATTCCTTCTGCTTCTTTTTCAGCAGCTTTAATCACTTTATCTTGTTTAGCTTCTACTGATTTTCTTAAAGCATCAGCTTCATCAGTTTTACCTTTCATCATTAAGGCATCTGCTTTAGATAATTCTAGTGCAATTTGTTTCTCAGCTTTATTAACTGGAACTTGAGATTTGTTTCAAATAATATCTTCGTATTCTTTAGTAATTGCATCTCTTTGGTATTCTTCATAAGTTTGTCCAGCTTCAACAGCTGCTTTTTCAACAATACGTTTAGAAGAAATTAAGATTCAAGGAATTCAGAACGCGAATGATACTGCGAATGAAAGTAGTAATGGGATGAATGCTCTTCAATCAAGTGTTCCTACGAATCAAGCCACTGCTCATGGAATTGATCATGGAAGAACAGCGATTGATGGATGAGCTCATCCTAGTGCTGTGAATCCGAATATAATTCAACCAGAAATAACATAAGGTATTAATTGTGGTATGAAGTATACTGCGTTGAATACAACTGGTAGTCCAAATGTAATTGGTTCGTTAACTCCGAATAGACCAGGGCCTATTGCTAATTTACCAATTTCTCTTTGTCCTGCATCTTTTGACATGTATGCAGCTGTGATCATTGTAGGCATGTTGAATCCTGTTCCACCAACTCTACAGAATGCTACTGTAGTAGTCATAGTGAAGATGTACATACCTGCGTCCCCAACTTTTCTCCACTAGCTAATGTAGCGTTGTATAGGTTGTCAGGGTTGAATGCTCATTCAGCTCCATTTTGAGCTAATAATTGAACATTGTGAATATCTGCTCCTGTTCATAGAGGTTCGATAAGTGGTGCAAGGATAGATGGTCCGTGTGCTCCAAGTAAGTAGAACGCTGCCATGAAGAATAGAAGTATTCCTGTTGCAATTGGTCCTCTACCTAAACTTGCAAGTGGTGCAAAGAATATATTGTTAACACCATTGAATACATAGTATCAATCGGCATCAATTT
>JBKECG010000188.1:0-2655 GCA_047974395.1 Pikeienuella sp.
TTTCGCGGATCTTTCCGGCAAGCTGACGGCGCCGCTGGAATATGAGGAAATCAACGGCGACGGCAGGTTGCTGATCGTCATTAAGGGTGGCCTGCGCGGCCTACTCACCGTGGAGGGCGAGGAGGTTCTGCCGCCGATCTACGATGCCGTGGGCGCCGTCGCCGAGGGCCGGGCGGCCATAGTTTACCGGGATAACGGTCAGGGCCTCTACGACATCAGGGCGCGCCGTTTCGCCATTGCTCTGGATCTCGGCTACAGCAGCATAGACCGTTTCGGCGAAACGGAGCGGTTTGTCGCGAAAAGCCAGGCCCGCAGTGGCCTTTACGATCTTTCGGGCCGGGAGATCATCTCGGGCGCTCATCGCATCTATAATTTCTGGCCGGACAAGATCGCGGTGCAGATGGAGAAGGATGGCGTGTTTCGTTTCCACGGCCCGGATGGCGAGTTGTTGTCCGACGCCGAATACGCCTCGGTCTGGCTGGAAACCCATATGGGCTGGATCTATGTGAAGGATATGCAGGGCGCAAGCGCCTATCTCGACCAGAATCTCGATCGCGTCACGCCCGAGGGCTCCACGACCGTTTTCGCGCCGACCGAGGGCGGTTATGTCATTCTGGCGGAGGTGGCGGGCGACGCCCGCCGGGGCATGATGGGCCCGGATGGGGCGATGATCCTGCCGTTCGCGTTCCAGCAGGTCTTTTCGATGAGAGAAGGGCTAGTCACCGCGCAGACCGTCGAGGGTGGCTGGGGCGTCTGGGACAAGACCGGCGCCGAGGTTCTCGCCCCGGACTGGGAGGCCATGACCCAGAGCTATGACGGCAGGTTCCTGGCGCGCAAGGATGGTGTCTGGCGTCAGATCGACAAGACCGGCGCGCCGGTCGATGCGCGCAGATGGTCAAGGATCGTCTTCCGCGCCAGGGATCCGCTGGCGACGGAGCCCTATCTGATCGCGAAGCGGGAGGAGAATACGGCCAACGGGGCCGCCGCCCGGTGGGAGGTGCTGGACTTTCGGGCGCAGCCGCTGGTCGAGGGTGATTTCGGGGAGATCCGCCAGGAAAACGGACGTTTCATCCTGACGGATGGCGATCGCGTGGTGAAGCACCCGCCCCGGTAAGGGGCGAGGCCGCCCCTTTCGCCATGCCTCAGGCGGCGTTTTCCCACGAGACGCCGGGAATGGCGGCCACCAGCTGGCGGGTGTATTCCTCTTGCGGGTTGCGGAAGATGCGGGCCGGGGGGCCGGCCTCGACGACCCGGCCGCGATGCATCACGATCACCTCGTCGCAGATCTGGCTGGCGACGCGCAGGTCATGGGTGATGAAGATCATCGCCAGATGCCGTTCCTGCTGCACCTGCGCCAGCAATTCCAGAACCTGAGCCTGTATCGAGACGTCGAGCGCCGAGACCGCCTCGTCGGCGATGATCAGTTCGGGGTCGCACATCAGGGCGCGGGCGATCCCGATCCTTTGCCGCTGTCCGCCCGAAAATTCATGCGGGTAGCGGTCGAAGGCCGAAGGGTCGAGCCCGACCTGGGACAGGATCGCATGCGCCTTCTCGCGGGCCTCGGCCGGTTTCTGGCTATGGGCGATCGGGCCGACGATCAGCGAGCGGCCGATCGTCTGGCGCGGGTTGAGCGAGGCGTAGGGGTCCTGGAAGATCATCTGGATCCGGCGGCGATAGGGATAGAATTCCGCTTCCGTCATCGCCAGGATGTCGCTGTCGTCGAAGAGGATGCGCCCGCTATCGGCCTCGGTCAGCCGCATGAGCACCTTGCCCATGGAGGATTTTCCCGAACCGCTTTCGCCGACCACGCCGAGCGTTTTTCCGCGGCGAAGCGCGAAGCCGACATCGTTGACCGCGTGCACGGTGCGCGACCGCCCCCAGAGACCGCCGGTTGTGCGAAAGGTCTTCTCCAGCTTCTCGACCTGTAGAAGGACCGGCGCTTCGGTCTCCGGCGCCGCATCGACTTCGCGCAGATGGGGAACCGCGTCGAGCAGGCGCTGCGTGTAGGGGTGGTCGGGGGTCTTGAGCACCTTTTCCGCCGGGCCCTGTTCGACCAGTTCTCCCTTCTCCATCACGATCACCCGGTCGGCGATATCGGCGACCACGCCGAAATCATGGGTGATGAACATGATGCTCATCCCCTTTTCGCGCTGAATCCGGCGGATCAGCTCCAGGATCTGCGCCTGGGTGGTCACGTCGAGCGCGGTGGTCGGCTCGTCCGCGATCAGCAGATCGGGGTCGAGCGCGAGCGCGATGGCGATCATGATCCGCTGGCGCTGCCCGCCCGAGAGACGGAACGGGTATTGATGCTGCAACAGCTCCGGATCGGGCAGGCCGACCTCGCGGATCAGATGCAGGACGCGCTCGGCCCGCTTGGCCGGGTCGCGAAATCCGTGGGCGACAAGGGTCTCGTCGATCTGCGCCCCGACCGTCATCAGCGGGTTCAGCGCCGAAAGCGGATCCTGGAAGATCATCGCCAGCCGTTTGCCGCGCAATTCGCGGCGGGCTTCTTCGGGCAGGGCCAGAAGATCATGCTCCTGAAACTGGATCGAGCCCGACGCGACCCGCATCGCCGGGGACAGGAGCCCCATGACCGTGCTGGCGGTCACCGATTTCCCGGACCCGGATTCGCCGATGATGCAGAGGATCTCTCCG
>JBKECG010000206.1:0-1663 GCA_047974395.1 Pikeienuella sp.
TTCACGCAATACCATCTGGTATGGTTTTGTGTTCGGCAAGCCGCCGCCGAATCCGCCGACGCCCGCGCGCCCGAACCGCGCCCGTGGGTCACATGATAGTTTTAGGTTTGCAAACCATCAGTGGATATTTGTCCGGTGATTGAATTCGGCCATTGACCTTCCCCCGCCCCCGCGCCTATTGTCCGCCCTGCCTGAGCAGGCCCTCATCTGCGGCGAAGGGAGGCGGCGCGCATGACCTCGCGACCCCCCGAAGATCCGTTGAAGGTGATCGCGGCGAAGATCGACGCGGCGAAGGAGCGGCGTCAGCCGAAGCCGGCGCCGAAAGGGGGCAAGTTCTCCGCCGCCGGTTTCGGCTGGCGGATGACGATAGATCTCGTGACCGGCGTCATCGTCGGCGCGGCGATGGGATGGGGGCTGGACAGCCTTCTGGGGACGAAGCCCCTCTTTCTCATCGTGATGGTGTTGTTGGGCTTCGCCGCCGGCGTCCGGGTGATGCTGAAATCGGCGGCGGAGTATCAGAAGGAACATGCGGCCCCGGAGCGGGACGCGGATTAAGAGGACGGACATGGCGAGCGGACCCGGCGGCGAAGTTGTCATCGACCCGATGCACCAGTTCCAGATCACGCCGCTTTTCGGCGGCGAGATCGGCATGTTCTCGATCACCAATTCGACGCTCTGGATGGCGCTCGTCGTCATCGGCGTCTCGGCGCTGCTGCTGCTGGGAACGCGCGGCCGGAACCTGGTGCCGACGCGGATGTCCTCGATCGCCGAGGTGCTCTACGGCTTCATAAGGCAGATGTGCGTGGACGTGCTGGGCCAGGAGGGGCTGAAGTTCTTCCCCTATATCTTCACCCTCTTCATGTTCCTGCTGTTCTCGAATCTCTTCGGGATGATCCCCTTCTCCTTCACCACCACCAGCCATGTCGCCGTGACCGGCGTGCTGGCGCTCGCGGTCTTCCTTTCGGTGGTCGTGATCGGGGTGATGCGGCAGGGCGTCGCCTTTTTCGGCATGTTCTGGGTGAGCAGCGCGCCCCTGGCGCTGCGCCCGGTCCTGGCGGTGATCGAGGTCATCTCCTTTTTCGTCCGGCCGCTCAGCCATTCCGTCCGTCTCGCCGGCAACATGATGGCGGGCCACGCGGTGCTGAAGGTCTTCGCCGGGCTTGCGGCGATGCTGGTCGCCGGCGGGCTCGGCCCGCTCGTGATCCTGCCGATCGCGGGGATGGTGGGTCTGACGGCGCTCGAACTGCTCGTCGCCGTCGTGCAGGCCTATATCTTCTCGATCCTCACCTGCATCTATCTGAACGACGCGCTCCACTCGCATCACTGAGCGGGCGCCAGGCATTCCATCCAAAGGAGAACTGACATGGAAGCGGAAGCAGCGGCCCTCCTGGGCAAGTATATCGGCGCCGGTCTTGCGGCGACCGCCATGGCCGGCGCCGGCGTCGGCGTTGGTAACGTCGTCGGCAATTATCTCGCCGGCGCGCTGCGCAACCCGGCCGCGGCTGCGGGCCAGACCGCCACGATGTTCCTCGGCATCGCCTTCGCCGAGGCGCTCGGCATCTTCGGCTTCCTGATCGCCCTGCTGCTGATGTTCGCCGTCTGAGGACGGAAACGATACACAGTCCGCCGCGCGCCGAAGGGGCGCGCGGGCGCAATGATCAGG
>JBKECG010000234.1:0-18997 GCA_047974395.1 Pikeienuella sp.
CGACGGCTGGTTCGGCGACACCAGCCGGATGTATGTCGCCGGGCAGGCCAATCGGAAGGCCGAGCGCCTGATCGACATCACCCATGAGGCGCTGATGCGCGGCGTGGAGGAGGTTCGCCCGGGCGCCACTTTCGGCGATATCGGCCATGTCATCCAGCGTTATGTCGAAGGCGAGCGTTGCGGCGTGGTGCGCGATTTCTGCGGCCACGGGCTCGGGCGCGTGTTTCACGACGCGCCGAATGTGCTGCATTACGGCCGCCCCGGCTCGGGCGCGGTGCTGCGGCCCGGCATGTTCTTCACCATCGAGCCGATGGTGAATCTCGGCCGGCCGGAGACCAAGATCCTCTCCGACGGCTGGACTGCGGTGACGCGGGACAAGTCGCTCTCGGCCCAGTTCGAGCATTCGATCGGCGTGACCGAGGACGGGGTGGAGATCTTCACCCTTTCCCCAGCCGGGCGGTTTCACCCGACCCAGGGCTGAACGGGCGCGCTTCATTTCCGCCATATTCTCCCTTTCTCGTGGGCGCCGGCGACATTGACGGCGCAGCCCAATCGCCTATGGGAATCTGGCGGTCGTCCCGCCGCCGGCGAGCCTGCCGCTTCTGGCGGCGGCGCTCGGCGCCATCGGCTTCCTGCGGCGGCGCGGCCGCAGGGGCTGAAGCAGGGGCTGAACCGGCGGTTCAAGGACGTGGCGCATGGTCCCGCCTATTGCCTGATTTCGCGTTTCGTGGAACGCTCCGGGCCATCAAGCACCTTTGATCTCAAGGGGAGAGGACTATGCGCTACTCAGTGATCGCCGCCGTGGCGGCGAGCTTCGTCATGGCGGGCGCCGCTGCGGCGGAGGATGTGAAGATCGGCGTGATCTTCGGCTATACCGGCCCGCTCGAATCCATCACCCCGGCCATGGCCGCGGGCGCCGAACTGGCGATGAAGGAAGTCACCGACGCCGGCGGCATTCTCGACGGGCGCGGCGTCGTCTCGGTCCGGGGCGATTCCACCTGCGTCGACGCCGCCGCCGCCACCGCCGCGGCCGAGCGGCTGATCACCTCGGACGGGGTGGCGGCCATCGTCGGCGCGGACTGCTCGGGCGTCACCACCGCGATCCTTCAGAACGTGGCGATGCCGAACGGCGTGGTGATGGTCTCGCCCTCGGCGACCTCGCCGGCGCTCTCCACCATCGAGGATAACGGCCTCTTCTTCCGCACCTCGCCTTCGGACGCGCGCCAGGGCGAGATCGCGTCGAATATCCTGAACGACCGGGGCGTGAAGGAGGTCGCGATCTCCTACACCAACAATGATTACGGCAAGGGGCTCGCCGATTTCATCGAGCGCAATTTCAAGGAATCCGGCGGCTCGGTGACGATCAGCGCGCCGCATGAGGACGGCAAGGCGGATTACTCCGCCGAGGTCGGCGCGCTCGCCGCCGCGGGCGGCGAAGTGCTGGTCGTGGTCGGCTATGTCGATCAGGGCGGCAAGGGGATCATCCAGGCCGCGCTCGATTCCGGCGCTTTCGAGACTTTCTACCTGCCGGACGGCATGGTGGGGGATTCGCTCTACGCCGCGATCGGCGACGGGGTGAACGGCTCCTACGGCTCGCTCCCCGGCTCCGACAGCCAGGGCGCGGCGACATTCATCGAGCTGGCCGAAGCCGCCGGCTTCACCTCCGGCGCCTTCGCGCCCGAGAGCTATGACGCCGCCGCGCTGATCATGCTGGCGATGGAGGCCGCCGGCTCCGCCGACAGCGCCGCCTTCGCCGCCAAGGTGATGGATCTGGCCAACGCGCCGGGCGAGCAGATCATGCCGGGCGAACTGGCCAAGGCGCTGGAGCTGATCCGCAAGGGCGAGGATATCGACTATGTCGGCGCCTCCGCGGTCGAACTGGTCGCGCCGGGCGAGAGCGCCGGCAGCTATCGCGAAATCGAGATCAAGGACGGCGAGATCACCACCGCCAGGTTCCGCTGATCCGGTCATGACGCGCATGCGGCGGCCCGGCCATCGCCGGACCGCCGCGAGGGGAAAAACTTGATCCGTTGTGAAAACGTCCACAAGCATTTCGGCGGCGTCCACGCCGTCGACGGCGCGACGCTGGAGATCGCCGGAGGCTCGATCACCGGGCTGATCGGCCCGAACGGCGCCGGCAAGTCCACGCTTTTCAATTGCATCGCCGGGGCCTTTCCGCCGACATCGGGGCGGATCTTCCTCGATGACAGGGACATCACCGGCCTGCCGCCGCATGAGCTTTTCGGGCGGGGGCTGTTGCGCACCTTCCAGATCGCGCATGAATTCTCCACGCTCTCGGTGCTCGACAACCTGATGATGGTGGCGAAGGACCAGGCCGGGGAGCGGCTCTGGGACGCCTGGTTCTCCCCCGGAACCGTGCGCAGGCAGGAGCGCGAGATCCGCGAGCGGGCGGAGGAGGTGATCGACTTCCTCTCCATCTCCCACCTGACGGAGGAGCGCGCGGGGAATCTTTCCGGCGGGCAGAAGAAGCTTCTTGAGCTTGGCCGCACGATGATGGTCGAGGCCAAGATCGTGTTTCTGGACGAGGTCGGGGCCGGGGTGAACCGGACGCTTCTCAACACGATCGGCGACGCGATCCTGCGCCTGAATCAGGAGCGCGGCTACACGTTCTGCATGATCGAGCATGACATGGATTTCATCTCCCGTCTCTGCGATCCGGTGATCGTGATGGCGGAAGGCAAGGTGCTGACCGAAGGAACCGCCGAAGAGGTGAAGGCGGATGAGCGGGTGATCGAGGCCTATCTCGGCGCCGGGCTGAAGAACAGGGCGGAGGTGGGGGGATGAGATCCGGCGCGGCGCTATTTCTCGCGGCGGCCTGTCTCGCCTCGCCAGCCTCGGCGCAGGGCGGTTACGAAACCTGCCATGAATATGAGGGCGGGACCTGGGTTTGCGTCGATGAGTCGACCTGGGCCGTGGACGAGCGCGCGATCTTCTTGAAAACCCAGCCCGGCGGCGTGATCGAAGTCTGGCGTGAGAGCGTCGACGAACCCGGGATTCACGAAGAGACGGACGATGCGGTTTACGCGGCGATGCTCGCCGCCGTCCTCGCGGAATTTCGTTCGGGGATCGACTTCCCCAAGGAATGCCCGGAGGCGGCCGAATGAGCGAACCCTTCCTCATCGGCGAGGCCATGGTCGGCGGCTATGGCGGTTCGACCATTCTCAACGGCTGCACCATTCATGTCGATCGCGGTGAGATCGCGGTGATCGTCGGGCCGAACGGGGCCGGCAAATCCACCGCGATGAAGGCGGTCTTCGGCATGCTGAACCTGCGCGAAGGTTCGGTCCGGCTCGACGGGCGCGACATCACCCGGCTCAGCCCGCAGGACCGGGTGCCGGAGGGCATGGCCTTCGTGCCGCAGACCTCCAATGTCTTCACCGGCATGACCGTGCGCGAGAATCTGGAGATGGGCGCCTATCTGCGCCGCGACGACATTTCCGGGACGATGGAGCAGGTTTTCGAGCTTTTCCCGATCCTGCGCGAGAAGCAGGGCCAGAACGCCGGCGAGCTTTCCGGCGGCCAGCGCCAGCAGGTCGCGGTCGGCCGGGCGCTGATGACGCGCCCCTCGGTGCTGATGCTGGACGAGCCGACGGCCGGGGTCTCCCCCATCGTCATGGACGAGCTTTTCGACCGGATCATCGAGATCCGCCGCACCGGCATCGCCATCCTGATGGTGGAGCAGAACGCCCGCCAGGCGCTGGAGATCGCCGACCGCGGCTTCGTTCTGGTGACCGGCGAGAACCGGCACACCGGCACCGGCGCGGAATTGCTGGCGGATCCCGAAGTGCGCCGCAGCTTTCTGGGGGGATGATGACCGACCTGCGGAAATCCGCCCGGAAAGGGGCGCGCCGATGACCGACATCCTCAACGCGCTGGTCGTCTTCGCGAATTTCGTGCTGGTCCCCGGCGCCGCCTATGGCGCGCAGCTTGCGCTCGGCGCGCTCGGGATCACGCTGGTCTATGGGGTGCTGCGGTTCTCCAACTTCGCCCATGGCGACACGATGGCCTTCGGGGCCATGGTCACGGTGCTGGCGACATGGTGGTTGCAGGATCAGGGCGTCTCGCTCGGCCCGCTGCCGACCGCGCTTCTGGCGCTGCCGGTCGGGATCGCCGCCACCGCGGCGCTGGCGCTGCTTTGCGACAGATGGGTCTACAGGTTCTACCGGCGCCGGCGCAGCCAGCCGGTGATCTTCGTGATCGTCTCCGTCGGCGTCATGTTCGTTCTCAACGGGGTGGTGCGTTTCATCATCGGCCCGGACGACCAGAGCTTCGCCGACGGCGCGCGCTTCATCGTCACCGCCGGGGATTTCAAGCGCATGACCGGGCTGGCCGAGGGGCTGGCGATCAAGGCGACCAGCGTGCTGACGCTGGTCGTCGCCGTCATCGTCGTGATCCTGCTGTTCTGGTTTTTGCAGAAGACCCGGATGGGCAAGGCGATGCGCGCCTTCGCCGACAATGAGGATCTGGCGCTCCTGTCCGGCGTCAACCCGGACCGGGTGGTGATGGTCTGCTGGATACTGGTCGCGGCGCTGGCGACCGTGGCGGGAACGCTTTACGGGATCGAGAAGACCTTCAAGCCCTTCACCTATTACCAGCTTCTGCTGCCGATGTTCGCGGCGGCCATCGTCGGCGGCATCGGCAATCCGGTCGGGGCCATCGTCGGCGGTTTCGTCATCGCCTTTTCCGAGCTGACCGTGACCTACGCCTACAAGCGCGTCCTCTTCCATCTCGCGCCCGAGGGCTGGGCGCCGGACACGATGGTCCAGCTTCTGGGGACGGAGTATAAATTCGCGGTCTCCTTCCTCATTCTGGTGATCGTGCTGCTGATCCGTCCGACCGGCATTCTCAGGGGGAAGGTGATATGAGCCCCTCGCTTCGCGGCCCGCTCCTTTTCGGCCTGATGGCCGCGGCGCTGATCGTCGTCGGCTTCGCGCAAAGCTGGTCGGTGGCGCTCGGCATCGTCAATCTCTGCCTGATCTCCTCGGTCATGGCGCTCGGGGTGAATATCCAGTGGGGTTACGCCGGGCTTTTCAATGTCGGCGCCATGGGTTTCGCCGCGGTCGGCGGGGTCGCGGTGGTGCTGGTCTCCGCCCCGCCGGTGCGGGAGGGATGGGCCGCGGGCTGGTCGGGGCTCGGCCTCGCCTTTCTCGCCGCCGCCGCGACGGTGGCGGCGATCCTCCTGATCCGCAGGCGGATGGAGCGGGGCGGCGCGCGCAGCCTCGCCATCGCGGCGGCGGCGGCGGTCGGCTATTTCCTCGCCCGGCAGGCCTTCGATCCGGCGGTGGAGGCTGTCGAGAGGATCAACCCCGCGCTTTCGGGCTATCTCGGCGGGCTCGGCCTGCCGGTCCTGCTGGCCTGGATCGTCGGCGGGGTGCTGGCGGCGGGGGTGGCCTGGCTGATCGGCAAGGTCACGCTCGGGCTGCGCTCGGATTATCTCGCCATCGCCACGCTCGGCATTTCCGAGATCATCGTCTTCATCGCCAAGAACGAGGACTGGCTGACCCGCGGGGTGAAGAACGTGACCGGGCTGCCGCGCCCGGTTCCCAAAGAGATCGACCTTCAGCAGGCGGACTGGTTCATCGCCCGCGCCGCCTCTTTCGGGCTCGCGCCGATGGAGGCGTCGCTGATCTATGTGAAGCTCGCCTATGCCGGGCTTTTCGTTACGGTCCTGCTGGCGCTGCTGTGGCTGGCCGAACGGGCGCTGAACTCCCCCTGGGGGCGGATGATGCGGGCGATCCGCGACAACGAGGAAGCGGCCGAGGCCATGGGCAAGGACGTCACCCGGCGCCGGCTCCAGACCTTCGTCCTCGGCTCCGCCGTATGCGGGATCGCCGGGGCGATGCTGACCACGCTGGACGGGCAGTTCACGCCAGGAACCTATAACCCGCTGCGCTTCACCTTCCTGATCTGGGTGATGGTGATCGTCGGCGGCTCGGGCAACAACTGGGGTTCGGTCCTTGGCGGTTTCCTGATCTGGTTCGTCTGGGTGGAGGCCGAACCGGCCGGGCGCTGGCTGATGGATGTCGCGACATCGGGCATGAGCGAGGGAAGCGCGCTGCGCGATCATCTGCTCGACAGCGCCGCCTATATGCGGATGATCCTGATGGGGCTGATCCTTCTGGTCGCGCTCCGGTTCAGCCCGCGGGGGCTGCTGCCGGAAAAGATGCAGCTCGGGCGGCGCGCCTGAGCGTGGCGCCGGCCTTGCCCTCGCGCCGGCGGCGTGCAAGCTGAACCGGCCATGATCGCCGCGCTTTATCGCTCTCCCGTGCTGCTGCTGACCTTCACTGCGGTGATGTGGTCGATGAATGTGATCTTCGGCCAATGGGCGGTGGGCGAGATTTCCCCCTTCGCCATCGTGCTGCTTCGCTGGATCTTCGTCAGCGCGATGATGTGGCCGCTTTTCGGGCGCGAGGTCGTCGCCCACTGGCCGGCGCTTCGCCCGCGCATCGGCTTTCTCGCGCTTTGCGCCGTGACCGGGTTCACCGGTTTCAACACGTTGTTCTACATAGCCTCCAGCCATACCAGCGGAATCAATATCGGCATCCTTCAGGGCGCGATGCCGATGATGGTGTTGCTTGGCGTCTTCGTCGCCTATGGCGACAGGGTCCGGCCGCGACAGATGATCGGGGTCGCGATCACGCTGGTCGGCGTCATCCTGGTCGCCGGGGGCGGCGATATCGACCGGCTGCTGGGGCTTTCCTTCAACAAGGGCGATCTTCTGATGCTGGCCGCCTGCGCGGCCTACACCTTCTATGCGGTGGCGCTGAGAAACCGGCCGGCCGTGCCGGGCGCGGCGCTTTTCACATTCTTCACCGTCGTCTCCGCCCTTTGCGCCCTGCCGCTGGCGCTCTGGGAGGCGGCGCAGCCCGGCTACGCCTGGCCGAGCCTGACCGGGGTCGCGCTGGCGCTGGTCGTGGCGGTCTTCCCGTCCTGCCTGGCGCAGCTTTTCTTCCTGCGCGGGGTGGATCTGATCGGGCCGGGGCGGGCCGGGGTCTATATCAACCTGGTGCCGATCTTCGCCGCGATCCTCTCGATCCTGATCCTGGGCGAGCGTCTCGCGCTTTATCACGCCGTGGCGCTGGCGCTGGTGATCGGCGGCATCTGGATGACGCAGCGCGCGCGCTGAACCCAGGAGCGGTTTCCGACCTGACTGGCGATCCCGTCTGAACGGGAGACGCTCTACCGGGAAACCTGCGATTCGCGGATGAAGGTGTAGACCCCGGCCGCGACCACCAGCCCGGCGCCGAGCAGCGTGACCGGCCCCGGCGCGTCGCCGAAGATCATCCAGCCGAGAAGCAGCGCCCAGATCAGGTTGGTGTAGCGGAACGGAGAGATGAACCCCATGTCCCCGACCCGCATCGTCATCACGCTGAAGACATAGCCGCCGAAGACGAAAATCGCGGCCAGGATCAGGAGGCCGACCGTCCCGGCGCCGATCGGGGTCCAGCCCTTCAGTAATGTCGCGACGCCGCCCATCGCCGTGATCGCCACCGCGGTGATCAGCGACACCAGAAGCGAGGGCATGTCCGGCGACAGCCGCCGCGTCGCCAGATCGCGGAGGCAGACGAAGAAGATCGCCCCGATCGCCCAGAAGGAGGCCTGGTTGAAGGTCTCCGCCCCCGGCTTCACGATCAGCATCACGCCGAAAAAGCCGACGAAGATCGCCGACCAGCGCCGCCAGCCCACGCGCTCGCCCAGCATCGTCGCGCCGATCAGGGTCAGCACCATGGGCGAGGCCAGCATGATCGCGGTGACATTGGCGATCGGCATGGCGAAAAGCGCGGTCAGGAAGCAGACCGTGGAGCCAAGCTCCGCCACCCCGCGCAAAAGCGCGATCCGCCGGTCCGCCGCCGGAATCGCGCGCAGCCTCAGATCGCCCCGGAACGCCGCCAGCCCGCCGATCAGCAGGACGGCGAAAAGCCCGCGGATGAACACCGCCTGCATCATCGGCAGATCGTCCGAGAGCACTTTCATCAGCGTGTCGTTCAGGACGAATCCGGCCATCGCCGCCATCATCAGCGTGGCGCCGCGGATATTCTCCTCTCTGGTCGCTGGGCTTGCCGGCATGATGCGAGCTAGGCGCAAAAAGGGATTGTCGTCAAAGCAATTCCGCTCGCCTTCAATCGGCCGCTGGGCCATCCTCGCGCTGAAAAAAGAGGGAAGAGACGCCATGACCGACAGGATCGACGCCATCGCGCGGGAGATCATCCGCCAGCACGAGGCGGGGGAGGGGTTCCGCAATCTCGCCGGCGATCTCGCGCCGCGCGACATGGAGGAGGCCTACGCCGCGCAGTTCCGCCTGCATGAGATCCATGCCGCCGGGGGGCGCGGCCCGCTCGGCGGGCGCAAGATCGCGCTGGCCTCGAAAGCGTTGCAGGAGCTCTGCGGCCTCGACCAGCCGATCGCCGGCGGCGTCTTCGCGAGGGAGATCCTCGCCTCGCCGGCGGAGATCCGGCTTGCCGACCATCACGGGCTCGGGTTCGAATTCGAACTCGCGGTGAGGCTGGGCGCGGATATCGGGCCGGGCGACGGGCCGTTCGACGCGCGCTCGATCCGCGAAAGGGTCGCCACGATCCACCCGGCTTTCGAGATGATCATCGACCGGGGCGCCGATTACAGCGCCCTCAGCGGCCTGACCATGGCCGCCGATAACGCCTGGTGCGGCGGCGTGGTTCTCGGCCCCGCAATCCCCGGCTGGCGCGACATGGATGTGGAGGGGCTGACCGGCGCGCTCATCTGGAACGGGGAGCAGGCCGGAGAGGCGCGGGTCGGCGACGCCGATCCTTTCGGCTCGCTCGCCTGGGTCGCCGGCGTGGCGACAGGCGCGGGCGGCGCGCTGCGGGCCGGGGATATCGTCATCACCGGTTCGGTGATCCGCACGCGCGCGCCGAAGGCGGGCGATCATGTGATCTACCGGATCGGCGACGGTCATGAGGTTGAGGTCAGGGTGGGCTGAGGCCCTTCGCCCCCCGCCTTCGCCCCCCGCCTTTGCCCCCTGTGGGAATATCCGCTAAACCCCCGGCCGACCGCCTGTTAGCCCCGTATTTTTCGCCCGGACCGAGACCGATGAAATTCACGCTGAACTGGCTGAGGGACCATCTGGAGACCGAAGCCCCGCTCGACGATATTCTCGAAGCCCTGACCGATCTCGGGCTGGAGGTGGACGGGGTCGAGGACCCCGCGGCGGCGCTCGGCGCCTTCACCATCGCGAGGGTGATCGAGGCGAAGCCGCATCCGAACGCCGACCGGCTGAGGCTCTGCCGGGTGGAGACATGGCCGAAGGGGCCGGACGCGCCCTCGGCCGAGGTGCAGGTGGTCTGCGGCGCGCCGAACGCGCGCACCGGGCTGATCGGCGTTTTCGCCGCGCCCGGAACCCATGTGCCGGGCACCGGCGTCGATCTGAAGCCCGGGGTGATCCGCGGCGTCGAATCGAACGGGATGCTCTGTTCGGAACGCGAGTTGATGCTCTCCGACGAGCATGACGGGATCATCGAACTGCCGGAAGGCGCGCCGCTCGGCGCGCGTTATATTGATTACGCCGGGCTCAACGATCCGGTGATAGAGATCGGCGTGACGCCGAACCGGCCTGACGCGCTCGGCGTCGCCGGGATCGCGCGGGATCTGGCGGCGCGCGGGCTCGGCCGGGTGAAGACCCCGGCCGTCGAGCCGGTTCCGGGCGCATTTCCCTGCCCGGTCGCGGTCACGATCGACAAGGATGCGCTCGCCGCCGCGCCGCTGTTCTGCGGGCGGCTGATCCGCGGGGTGAAGAACGGGCCTTCGCCGAAATGGATGCAGGCGCGGCTGAAGGCGATCGGGCTCAGGCCGATCTCGACCCTGGTCGATATCACCAATTACCTGACCTATGATCTGAACCGCCCGCTTCATGTCTTCGACGCCGACAAGGTGAAGGGCGCGCTCCGCGTCCACTGGGCGGCGGCCGGATCGAGGATCACCGCGCTCGACGACAGGGAATACGCGCTGGAGCCCTCGATGCTCGCGATCTCCGACGAGCATGGGCCGGAGAGCATCGCCGGCGTCATGGGCGGCGAGGCTTCGGGCTGCACGGCCGGCACGGTGAACGTCTTCGTCGAAAGCGCGTATTGGGACCCGGTGACCATAGCCGCGACCGGGCGGCGGCTGAAGATCAATTCGGACGCCCGCTATCGTTTCGAGCGCGGCGTCGATCCCGCCTTCACCCCTGTCGGGCTGGAGGCGGCGACGCGGATGATCCTTGATCTCTGCGGCGGCGAGGCCTCCGAGGTCGTGATCGCCGGCGCCGTCCCCGACACCGCCCGGAGCTACCGGCTCGACCCCGCCCGCACCAAGAGTCTGGTCGGGCTGGAGATCGCGGCGGAGGAGCAGGCGCGGATTCTCGAATCTCTCGGCTTCGCCGCCGTGAAATCAGGCGAGGGCTATGACGTCGCCCCCCCGACCTGGCGGCCCGATGTGAAGGGCGAGGCCGATCTGGTGGAGGAGATCGCCCGCGTCGCCTCGCTGTCCAGGCTGGAGGCGCGGCCGATGAGCCGGCCCAAACCCGGCGTGCAGGGCGCGGTGCTGACGCCGATGCAGAAACGGGTCGCGCGGGCGCGCCGGCGGCTCGCCGCCGCCGGGCTGAACGAATGCGTGACCTATTCCTTCGTCTCCGGCAGGGAGGCCGCGCTTTTCGGCGGCGGCGATCCCCTGCTGAAGCTGGAGAACCCGATCTCGTCCGAGCTTTCCGACATGCGGCCCTCGCCGCTGCCGGGGCTTCTGGCGGCGGCGGCGCGCAATCAGGCGCGGGGCTTCCCCGATCTCGGCCTTTTCGAGGTCGGGGCCGAATATTTCGGCCCCGAACCCGGCGCGCAGCGCGATGTCGCCGCGGCGATCCGCGTCGGCGCGACCGCGCCGCGCGACTGGTCCGGCGCGCGCCGCCCGGTTGATCTTCATGACGCCCGCGCCGACGCCGAGGCGGCGCTGGCCGCGATCGGCGCGCCGGTCGCGCAACTGAATGTGGCGCGCGAGGCGCCGGACTGGTTTCATCCCGGCCGCTCGGCGGCGCTGAAACTCGGCCCGAAGACCACGCTGGCGCTTTTCGGCGAGTTGCATCCCCGCGTCGTCGAGGCGATGGACCTGCGCGGCCCGGCGGTCGCCATGGTCGTCTATCTGGAGGCCGCGCCCTTCCCGAAGGCCAGAGGCGCGGCGCGCCCCGCGCTCCAGCTTGCGGCCTATCAGGCGGTCGAGCGCGATTTCGCCTTCGTCGTCGATGCGGAGGTGGAGGCGGAGGCGATTCTCCGCGCCGCCCGCTCCGCCGACAAGGCGCTGATCGAAAGCGCCGGGGTCTTCGACATCTTCGCCGGGCCGAAGGCCGAGGCGCAGTTGGGGGAGGGCAGGAAGTCGGTCGCGATCACGATTCGCCTGCAACCGGTGAAGTCCACGCTGACGGATCAGGAAATCGAATCGGTGGCCGCGAAGGTCATTGAAAAGGTCGGAAATACTACGCGAGGCGTTTTGCGGTCCTGACGGTCCAAAAATCTCCGAATTCGCAGTATTGAAAACGATCCGGGCGGACGTGATTCGCTTTCAGATGACAAAGGACTCAATCGGATGCTGAAGGAATTTCAGGAATTCGCCATGAAGGGCAATGTGCTCGACATGGCGGTGGGCATCATCATTGGCGCGGCTTTCACCACGATCGTCACCGCGCTTGTCGATGGCATCTTCATGCCGATCGTCGGTTTTTTCACCGGCGGCGTCGATTTCACCGAGGTCTTCACCGTGCTCGGCGACGGTGAATACGCGTCGCTTGCGGCGGCTGAGGCGGCGGGCGCGGCGGTGATCAAATGGGGCGTGTTCCTGAACGCGGTGATCGCCTTCCTGATCGTTGCCTGGATCCTGTTCCTGCTGGTCCGTTCGATGAACCGGGCCAAGGACGCGCTGATGAAGAAAGAGGAAGCCCCCGAAGCGCCGGCCGGTCCGACGCAGGAGGAGCTTCTGGGCCAGATCCGCGACCTTCTGGCCGCGAAAGCCTGATCCGCAGGGCTTTTCTTTTCTGCTGAGCCGGCGCAATTTGCCTCTGGACAAGAGGGGAGGCGCAGTTGGCTCAGCAGATTGAAAAAATTGATCTTCCGCCGCGTTACGCCGCATTCGCGGATTTCCGCGAGGGCGCGCGGCGGCGGATCCCTCATTTCGCTTTCGAATATCTGGACGGCGGCATCGGCCGCGATGTCGGGCTGGCGCGGAACTACGCTTCGCTGGACCGGGTGCTGCTGACGCCGCGCACGGTGGACGAAGGCGCCGCGGTAGACGCCTCGGTGGAGATCCTGGGCGAGCGGGTCGCCTATCCTTTCGGCGTCGCGCCCCTCGGCATGAGCGGGCTTTTCCACCCCCACAGCGCGCCGGCGCTGGCCCGGCGGGCGGCGGAGCTCGGGGTGCCCTTCTGTCTTTCCTTCGTCGCCTCGCACGGGGTGGAGCAGGTCCGCGCCGCGGCGGGCAAGGCCCCCTGGCACCAGTTCTACTGGCCGCGCGACGAGGATGTGCAGGACGACATCATCGCCCGGATGAAGGCGCTCGGCGTCAGGGTGCTGATGCCGACGCTCGACATTCCCGGCCAGCAATGGCGGGAGCGCACGATCCGCTCCGGGGTGGCGGCGAAACCCTCGCCGCTGGTGCTGGCGCGCGATCTGGCGCTGAAGCCGGTCTGGGCGCTGGAGACGCTGCGGGCCGGCAAGCCCGGCCTGCCCGCCATCAACATGTATTCGGGCGGCGACACGACGGATGCGGAACGCTGGCTGATCCAGAACTGCATGCGCCCGATCGGGCCGGAGATCATCAAACGACTGCGCGACAAATGGGATGGCCAGCTTGTGGTCAAGGGCGTGATGGCCCCCGAGGATGCGGAGGATTTCGCGAAGGTCGGCGTGGACGGGATCGTCGTCTCCAACCATGGCGGCCGGCAGCTTGACGCCGCGCCGGGTTCGGCCGAGCTTTTGCCGCCGATCGTGGAGGCGGTGAGCGGCAAGGTCGCGATCCTCGCCGATGGCGGCGTGCGCGACGGGCTGGACGTGCTGAGGCTCCTGCGGCTCGGGGCCGATTTCGTGATGGTCGGCAGGCTCCCCTATTTCGCCTGCGCCGCGCTTGGCGAGCGCGGGGCGATGGTGCTGGACATGCTCGCCTTGCAGGTGCGCTCGGTGATGACCCAGCTCGGCGTGTGCAATATCGAGGAATTGCGCAAGCTGCGCGTCGATATCGGCTGAGGCGCCGGGCGCGGGAAAGCGGAATTCCACGCCTTTGCGCGGCGCAGGCGCGATGAACCGGAGAGATCGCGATGAAACCGGAGCCGGGAGCGGCCAGGCCCCATGGCGTCATCCTCGCCGGCGGCAGGGCGGTGCGGATGGGGGGGGCGGACAAGGCGCTCCGCATGCTGGCCGGGCGCCCGCTTCTGGCGCGCGTCGTCGAGCGGCTGGCGCCGCAGACCGCCGCGCTGGCGATCAGCGCCAATGGCGATCCGTCGCGTTTCGCGGGTTTCGCCCTGCCGGTGATCGCGGATGAGGAGCCGGGTTTTCCCGGCCCTCTGGCGGGCGTCCTCGCGGGGATGGACTGGGCGGCGGCGGCGGGGGCCTCGCATCTGCTGACCGTCGCGGTGGACACGCCCTTCTTTCCCCCGGATCTCGGCGCGCGGCTCGCGGCGGCGGGTCCGGCGCCGGTCGTCCTCGCGGCGACGCCGGGCGATGGGGACGGCCCGATCCTGCATCCGACCTTCGGCCTCTGGTCGGTCGCGCTCCGCGAGGATCTGCGCGCCGCGCTCGCCGACGGGCGGCGCCGGGTCCGCCTCTGGGCGAAGGAGCGGGGCGCGGCGGAGGCGATCTTCCCCGACGCGCCCTTCGATCCCTTCTTCAACGTGAACACGCCGGATGATATCGCCCGGGCGGAACGGATCGCGGCGGAGCGCGGGTTTTGAACATCTATGGCGTCACCGGCTGGAAGAATGCGGGCAAGACCACGCTGGTCGAGGGGCTGGTGGCGGAATTCGTCCGGCGCGGGCTCAGCGTCTCCACCATCAAGCACGCCCATCACGGCTTCGATCTGGACATGGAGGGCAAGGACAGCTGGCGCCATCGCGAGGCCGGGGCGGCGGAAGTGCTGGTCGCCTCCGATTCCCGTTTCGCGCTGATGCGCGAGACGCCCGAAGCGCCGCCGACCCTGGCCGGGCTTGTCGCCCGGCTCGCCCCGGTCGATCTGGTGCTGGTGGAGGGATACAAGCGCGACCGGCATCCCAAGATCGAGGTCTGGCGCGAAGCGGGCGGGCGCGCCCCCATCGCGGCCGGCGACCCGACGATCCGCGCCATCGCCAGCGACGATCAACCGGAGACCGACCGGCCGGTGCTGCCGCCCGATCCCGTCGTGATCGCCGATTTCATCATCCGCGATCTCGGGCTGACGGCGTGAGCGTCCTTCAGTGCGCCTGGACATGATCCCGCCGGGCCTCGCGCGGGCCTCCGGCTTCTATTTCTTCTTCTTTCTGGCCTTTGGCGCGCAATTGCCGTTCTGGCCGCTCTGGCTGGCGGATCGGGGGCTTTCGGCGGCCGAGATCGGCGCCTTCGCCTCGACCGCGGTCGCGCTCAAGGTGGCGATGGGGTTTCTGGTTCCGCTGGCCGCGGACCGGGCGGGCGCGCCGCGCCGGGCGCTGGCGCTTCTCTGCGCGCTGACCGCGCTGGTCTATCTCGCCCATCTCGGGGCGCGAAGCCCGGGCGCGCTTTTCATCGCGACGCTGGCGGCGGCGGCGGCGATCGCCGGGATCACCCCGATCGCGGACGCGCTGACGCTCCGGGCGGCGGCGCGGGGCGGTTTCGCCTATGCGACGGCGCGCAGTCTCGGCTCCATCGCCTTCCTGATCGCGAATATCCTCTGCGGCCTCGCCATGACGCGCCATGGCGCGGATGTGGCGCTCTGGTGGATCGTGGTCGCGCTTCTGCCCTGCATCTGGCTGGGGCTGAAACATCCGGGCGGGGCCGGCGCGCCGCTGCCGCGCCCGAAACTGGCGGAGGCGCTGGCGCTGTTCGGCCGTCCCGCGATCCTGCTGACCATGCTGGCGGGGGCGAGCCTTCAGGGCGCGCATGCGGTGCTCTACACATACGGCTCGATCCACTGGCGGGCGCTCGGGCATGATGATGCGACCATAGGCGGGCTCTGGGCCTTCGCCGTGCTGGTCGAGGTTCTGCTGATGCTCAGCACCGGGCGCGGGCTGATCCGGCGGCTGGGGCCGGCGGGGGCGATGGCGCTGGCCGGGGCGGCGGGGGTTCTGCGCTGGGCGCTGATGGCCGGCGATCCGGGGCTGGTCTGGCTCTGGCCGTTACAGGCCCTGCATGCGCTGACCTTCACCGCCGCCTATCTCGGCGCGGTGGCGATGGTGGAGCGGCTGGCGCCGGCCAATCTCGCCGCGACGACGCAGGGTCTGGTCGGCGCGACCGGCTCCGGGATCGTCACCGCGCTCGCCGGGCTGGCGGCGGCGGCGGTCTATCCCGCCTGGGGCGGCGGGACCTACTGGATCGCGGCGGCGCTGTCGCTTTCGGGGCTGCTCGCCTCGCTGGCCCTGCGCCGGGCGGCGCGCTGAGATCAGAGCAGGCCGAGCGCGCGGAAGCTGGCGTCCGTCTCCTTGCCGATCACCACATGATCGTGGAGCGTGACGCCGACCGCGCCCAGCGCCGCCTCGATCCGCCTTGTCATCTCGATATCCGCCTGCGAGGGGGTCGGGTCGCCCGAAGGGTGGTTATGGACCAGGATCATCGCCGAGGCGTTCAGCTCCAGCGCCCGTTTCGCCACTTCGCGCGGATAGACCGGCACATGATCGACCGTGCCGCGCGCCTGCGGCTCATCGGCCAGAAGCGCGTTCTTGCGGTCGAGGAACAGGATGCGGAACTCCTCCGTCTCGCGATAGGCCATGACCGTCTTGCAATAGGTCATCAGCGCCGACCAGGAAGAAAGCGTCTCCCGCCCGATCACACGGGCGCGGGCCAGGCGGTGGGCCGCGGCCTCGACGATCTTCAGCTCCCGCGCGGCGGCCTCCCCCAGCCCCTCCAGCCGCAGGAGCCGCGGTAGCGAGGCGGAGACCGCATGGTTGAAATCGCCGAATTCGGCGAGGATGCGCTTCGCCAGCGGCTTTACGTCGCGCCGCGGGATGGCGCGGAACAGCACCAGCTCCAGCAATTCGTAATCGGCCAGCGCCTCCGCCCCGGCGCGGTCGAAACGCGCGCGCAGGCGTTCGCGATGCCGGGCGTGGTCCGGCTCCGGCTTCGTCGCCGGCCCGTCCAGCCCCGGTAGCGCCGCCGCGCCGGCCCCGCGCTCTGAAGCCGTCATCGCCATCCCTTCGTCAGCCGCTCTGCGCAAACTCTGCTGAAAGGGTTGCCAGCGCGTTAACGCCTCCGGCTTGCAACCTCATATCGGCGCTCATATGATTCATGGAGGAGCCGGGGCGCGGCCTGTGCGGGAAGCCGCGACAGGCCCGCCCCGCTTTTGCGGCCGGGAACGGCCATCGGGAGTTGGAGAGGCCATCATGGTCGAGAAGGTGCCGGTCACGGCGGCGGGCTACGCCGCGCTGAATGAAGAGTTGAAGGATCTGAAGTCGAATCAGCGTCCGGAGGTGATCCGCGCGATCGCCGAGGCGCGCGAACATGGCGATCTTTCGGAAAACGCCGAATATCACGCCGCGCGCGAACGCCAGTCCTTCATCGAGGGTCGGATCAAGGAGCTTGAGGGCCTGATCTCGCGCGCCGATGTGATCGACCCGACCAAGCTCACCGGCTCCTCGATCAAGTTCGGCGCGACGATCACCGTCGCCGACGAGGACACCGACGAGGAGAAGACCTATCAGATCGTCGGCGAGACGGAGGCGGATATCGCGCTCGGCAAGCTCAACATCCGCTCGCCCCTCGCCCGCGCGCTGATCGGCAAGGAAGCCGGCGACAGCGTCGAGGTGATGACCCCGGGCGGCGGCAAGAGCTACGAAATCATCTCCGTCGCGTTCCGGTGACGGCGCTGCGCGAACGACTCACGCCCGGCGCGGGCGACTGGCTGAACGGGAGTTGGGCCGGACGGATCGTCCGCGCCTGCCGCGAAAGCCGCCCCTTCGCCGTGGCCGGCCTGCTTTCGGCGGCCTGGCTCGGCGGCGTTCTCGCCTACGCCGCCGGGTTTTTCGGGCTTTTCGAGAATGCGCTGGTCGCGCCGCCTCGCGCGACCGCGCTGGAGATCGCGCTTTTCGCGCTGGCGGCGCTGGCGCCGATCGTCCTTTTCGTCTTCGGCGCGCTGGTGATGCGGCAGGCCATGGAGATGCGCGAGGAGGCGCGCCGTTTCGCCGACGCGCTCGAAGCCATCAGCGAGGGACGGATCGCCGTCCTGCCGCGCCCGGAGCCGGGGCCGCGCGGGCCCGACCCGACCAGCGCCGCGCAGGCCGAGACCCGGGACGCGCTCAAGGCGCTCAGGGCGAAGCTGGCGGCGCAGGAGGCGGTGCTGAAGGATCTGCGCGACGCGATCGCCCGGATCGAGACCCGCGAGACCGCCCCCCGGCGGGAGCCCCTCGCGCGGCAGGAGAGCCCGGCCCGGCGGGAGGAGAAGACCACCGCCCGCCCCGCCGCGCCGCGCGACCGCGCCCAGCCGGCGCTGCCGCTGACGCCCTCGCCCGAGGCGCATTCGCCCGAGGGCGTGCGCTGGGCCAGCGTCGCCCGGGCGCTGGATTTCCCCCGCGACCAGAATGACCGCACCGGTTTCGCCGCGCTGCGCGAGACCCTGAAGGAGCGCGAATTCGCCGAGCTGCTCCAGGCCGCCGAGGATGTGCTGACACTGCTCGCCTCGGACGGTCTCTACATGGAGGATCTCGCCCCTGGTCCGGCGGCGCTGGAGGACTGGATCGCCTATGCCGGCGGCGCGCGCGGCGGCGATGTCGCCGCGGTCGGCGGCATTGTCGATGAGGACGCGCTGGCGAAGCTCCAGACACGGATGCGCGGCGATGTGATCTTCCGCGACAGCGCGCTGCATTTCCTGCGCCGTTTCGACCGGCTCATGGGCCGGATGGTGCGCGAGCTTGGCCCCGACCCGCTGATCCTCGATGCGGCGAACAGCCGGACCGGACGCGCCTTCATGCTGATCGCCCGGGTCACCGGCGCCTTCGACTGAGAGCCGGCCGCGATCCGCAGCGGTCAGCCCAGCGCCGCCCGCAGCACGCGGCGGGCGTTGACGCCGGCGATCAGGGCCAGTTTCTCCGGCGGGAAGAGCGGCGCGCCGGCGCCGTCCTCGGCCGCGGCGAGCGCGGCGACGACATGGCTGGTTCCGGTCACGTCGAAAGCGGTGGCGACGGCGCCGTCGAAATCGGAGCCGAAGCCGAGATGCTCGTAAGGGTCGAACCGCCCGAAACGGCCGATCATCTCCTCGGTGAAATCCTCGGCCGAAAGGATCGCCAGCGCGGCGCGGAAGCTCTCGACGATGCGGTCCATCTTTTCGGCGAAGCCCTGTTCGTCGCTCCAGCCCATGGCTCCGCGCCAGAAGCCGATCCCGATCATGCCGCCGGTCGCGGCCACGGCGCGGATATCGCCGACCGAAAGATTGCGCGAGATCGGGTTCACCGCCCTGACCCCGCAATGCGAGACGATCACCGGGCGCGGCCCCTCGTCCCGCGTCAGGGCGATGCCGCAGGCCTCCCGTATCAGCGCCGGCGAGGCGTGGGCGAGGTCGAGCGCGATCCGCCGCTTGAGACAGGTCTTGACGAAGCGCCGCCCGGCGGCGGTCAGCCCGCGCCGTCCGTCCGCATCCTCGTTGGAGCCGCCGAGCCCGTTGGAGAAACGATGCGTCGGCGCCATCATCCGGTAGCCGGCGGCGTGAAGTTCGTCCACCGCCGCCTCGACCTTCGCGCGCGGGGCGTCGGGGCGGACCCAGTGCAGCCCTTCAAGGGCGAGCATGACCCCGATCTCCGGCCGCCCCGGCGCCTCGCGCCCGGCCAGCCGGTCGAGCA
>JBKECG010000239.1:0-4617 GCA_047974395.1 Pikeienuella sp.
GGCAGCGAGGATCTCGGCAAAGCGCGCCGACAGGTTGGTCGCCACGATCGTCTGGCGGATCTCCTGGGTGACGACGCCGTGCCGCCTCTCCAGCAGCGTGTAGACGAGGTCCGGGCAGTGCGGCACGTCCTCGGCGATGTCGCTATATTCTTGTGCGATGTAGACGTCGGTCCAGGCGACGGGCCGGGTGTCGCCCCCCACATGGCGCGACTGGCCGATCCGCACCCCCGATCTCGCCTCCCGCCTTTCGGCGGCGACGATGGTCGCGCTCGACCCGCCCGACGAGGCGCTGATCGAGGCGCTTCTGACCAAGCATTTCCACGACCGCCGGCTGCTGGTCGGAGCGGAGGTGATCCGCTTCCTCTCCCGCCGGATCGAGCGTTCCGCCGCCGCCGCGCTCGGCGTGGTGGAGCGGCTGGACGCGGAGGCGCTGAGAGAGGGGCGGACCATCTCGCTGCCCTTCGTCAAGGAGATCACCGGTCTCTGACGGCGGCGCGACCTTGCAGGCGGGGGAGCGAGCGGGCATATCCCGGACCAGCCGACAGGAGCCGTCATGCGAGCCGATTTCCTCAACCTTCCGCCCGAACCTTTCGAAGCAGGGCGCATTCCCGAATTCGACCTTTCCGGGCCGGAGCGGTTCTTCAATCGCGAGCTCTCCTGGCTCGCCTTCAACAGCCGGGTGCTGGACGAGGCCCACAACACCCGCCATCCGCTGCTGGAGCGGGTGCGGTTCCTTTCCATCTCCGGCGCCAATCTCGACGAATTCTACACCGTGCGCGTCGCCGGCCTGCGCAGCCTCGCCAAATCCGGCGTCACCAAGCCCAGCGATGACGGGCGCAGCCCGGCCGAGCAACTGACGCTAATCGAGGCCGAGGCCCGCCGGCTGATGAGCGCGCAGGACCTCACCTGGAAGGATCTGGAGGCGGAACTGGCGCGCGAGCGCATCCTTCTGGTGAAGCCCGAGGATCTTTCGGATGACGACCGCGAGGGGCTGGAGCGGCATTTCATCGACAATGTCTTTCCGATCCTGACCCCGCTGGCGGTGGACCCGGCTCACCCCTTCCCCTTCATCCCCAATCTCGGCTACGCGCTGGCGCTGATGCTGCGGCGCGAACGCGATGGCGAGATGCTGGACGCGCTGCTGCCGATCCCGGCGCAGATCGACCGCTTCCTGCGGCTGGAGGATCGCGACGACGCGACCCGCTTTCTGGCGCTGGAGACGCTGGTGGAACTGCATCTCGGGCTGCTGTTCCCCGGTTACGAGGCGGTCGGGCGCTGCGAATTCCGCGTACTCCGCGACAGCGATCTGGAGGTCGAGGAGGAAGCCGAGGATCTGGTTCGCGAATTCGAGACCGCGCTGAAACGGCGCCGGCGCGGCGAGGCGATCCGCCTCCAGATCACCACCGACGCGCCGGCGCCGCTTCGGGCGCTGATCGTCGGGGCCATGGGCATGGCTGATGAGGAGGTGATCCCGGTCGAGGGCATCGTCGGCGTCTCCAGCCTGTCCGAACTGGCGAAGGTGGACCGGGCCGATCTGGTCTGGCCGCATTACCAGCCGCGGATGCCGGAGCGGGTGAAGGACCATGAGGGCGACATCTTCGGCGCCATCCGTCAGAAGGACATGCTGCTCCATCACCCCTATGAAAGCTTCGAAACCGTGGTGCGCTTTCTGGAGCAGGCGGCGCGCGACCCGGATGTGCTGGCGATCAAGCAGACGCTCTATCGCACCTCGCGCGACAGCCCGATCGTGCGCGCGCTCTGCGTCGCCGCCGAGGAGGGCAAATCCGTCACCGCGCTGGTGGAGCTGAAGGCGCGTTTCGACGAGGAGGCGAATATCCGCCTCGCCCGGCAGCTGGAGCGCGCCGGGGTGCAGGTGGTCTTCGGCTTCGTCGAATGGAAGACCCACGCCAAGGTCAGCTCGGTGGTGCGGCAGGAGGGCGGAAAGCTCGTCACCTACACCCATTTCGGCACCGGCAACTACCACCCGATCACCGCGAATTTCTACACCGATCTCAGCTTCTTCACCTGCGATCCGGCGCTGGGGCGCGACGCGACGCGGATGTTCAACTTCATCACCGGCTACGCCGAGCCGCAGGGGCTGGAGCGGCTGCAACTCTCGCCGCTGACCCTGAAGCGCACGATCATGGACAATCTGAAGGCCGAGGCCGCCAACGCCGCCGACGGCCGGCCGGCCAATGTCTGGATCAAGTGCAATTCGGTGATCGACCCGGAGATGATCGACGCGCTCTATGAGGCCTCCTGCGCCGGGGTGCGGATCGACATGATCGTGCGCGGCATCTGCGGCGTGCGCCCCGGAGTTCCGGGACTGTCGTCCAATATAAGGGTGAAATCGGTGATCGGCCGCTTTCTGGAGCATTCGCGGATACTCTGCTTCGGCGGCGGCGATCCGATGGGCGGCCCGGCCAACCGGGTCTACATCACCTCCGCCGACCTGATGGGCCGCAATCTCAACCGGCGGGTGGAGACGCTGGTGGAGCTGGTGAACCCCACGGTGAAGGACCAGATCATCGAGCAGGTCATGGCCGCCAATCTGGCCGATGAGGCGCAAAGCTGGGTGCTGGGCCCCGACGGCGCCGCGACCCGCAGCGAGCGCCCGAAAACCGGCGAGCCCTTCGGCTGCCACGCCTTCTTCATGGCCAATCCGTCGCTTTCCGGGCGCGGGCGCGCGGGAATCGGCGACGCGCCGCGGCTGATCAGGCGCCGGGCGGGATGAAGTTCTGGCGGTTCTGTTGAGACAGGCCGCCGCCGCGCTGGCTGGATGTCCTGGCGAACACCCCACTTGGATCGTGCTGGCGGCGCTTGCCGAGCGGCTCTCATCGAAGCGAGCCGGTCGTCATCGGTTCAGGCGCGGGCTTTCCTCTTCCCGGCGGTCATGAAGAACAGGCCAAGCGCCGCGGGCAGGAGGAAAGCGCCCCCCGGCAGCGGAACCGCGGCCACTTCGACCGAATATCCGATGGAGCCGCTGAAATTCCGGGGGGAGAACAGGCGCCCCTCGAAATCGCTTCCGGCGCCGCTGCTGATATCCAGATTGGCGCCTTCCAGGATCGCCAGAACCCCGTCATTCGCCAGTTCGGTCCCGACGCCGGAACCGTTATGATAGCCGAGATTGCGGCCTTCGCGACCCAGCGTGACATAGAGGGCGATCAGGCCGTTGGGGGCGATCTCCAGCGGCGCCTCGACGTCGAAATCCACCAGCGCGGCTGAATCGTCCTCGCGGGTGACGGTATCCGCGCCGAGCAGCGTCCATGCCGCCGCATCGGTTTCGGAGCCGACATGGGTCCCGGTTTTGTAATAGACGCGGAAATCCATGACATCGGTTTCCGACGAGCGGACCATGGAGGCGAACTTGCCGTCGAGGGTGACGATGGAATCGGTCAGATTGGTCACATCGAACATGAGCCCGTCGCCCCGGTTCGAGTCGTCCAGCGGCGTGGTGATCGTCTCCGCCTGCGCGAGGAGCGGCGTCGCCAGCCCCATGCACAGGCCCAGAACCACAGGAATTTTCATGAGATTCTCCTTTTGATATTCAGCAGGCCCCAATTGGCCAAGCATTTTACTCAGGTACTATTGTCGGGCGTGCAACTCAATTCGACGTTACAGCCGGGAGGGTATTTCGCCGCTCTCGCTTCGCGCGTCGGCGCGGGCCGGGCGATCACGCCTTGACCCCACCGCTCCGGGCCGTATTAACCGGGCTCAGCCGCGCCTGCCCCGGAGATCGCCTTTGACCGCCCCAGATCAGGCCATCGCCCCCGCCATGGCGAGCAGATCCATGCTCAGCCTGGTCGGGGTGATTGACATCGGCTCCAACTCGATTCGCCTGGTGGTGTTCGAGGATGGGGTCCGCAGCCCCGATTATTTCTTCAACGAGAAGGTCATCTGCGGCCTTGGCCGCGGCCTCGGCGCGACCGGGCGGCTCAACCCCGAGGGCAAGGACGCCGCCCGCGCGACGCTACGCCGTTTCGTCTCTCTCGCCCGCAGGATGGGGGTGACCGAGATCATCGCCTTCGCCACCGCCGCGCTTCGCGAAGCCGAGGACGGGCCGGAATTCCGCGACGAGCTTTCCGGGGCGCTCGACCTCTCGATCCGGGTTCTGGCCGGGGTGGAGGAGGCGCGCCTCGCCGCCGAGGGCGTGCTTTTCGGCTGGCCGGCGGCGCGCGGCGTGATCGCCGATCTCGGCGGCGCCTCGCTGGAGCTGGCGGTGGTGGAGGGGGGCGAGGCGCTGGCCGGCGTCTCCGTCCCGGCCGGGCATCTTCTGCTCGGCGAGGCGGAGACGGAGCTTTCCCGCCGCGCCCTGCAGGCGCTCTCCGCCGCGGCGCAGCCCTTCGCCAAGCGGGCCTCGCGGCTGATCCTGGTCGGCGGCGCCTGGCGCGCGCTGGCCAAGGCGGGCATGGCGCGGGGCGGCTATCCGCTCCATGTCCTCCAGGGCTTCGAAATGACGCCGGAGGTGGCGAACGGGCTTTGCGACTGGGCGCTTTCCGAAACGCCGGAAGCGATCAAGAAGGCGGCCGGGGTCTCCAATTCCCGCATCCCCTCGATGACCGGCGGCGCGCGGGCGCTGAAACGGTTGCTGGCGGATCTGAAACCCGGCGTCGTCGA
>JBKECG010000302.1:0-8472 GCA_047974395.1 Pikeienuella sp.
AACCCATTCGGCCGCCGCGCCGAGCCGCGTCGCCTCCGCCTTCAGCGCCGCCCCGTTCAGCGCCAGCCGCAGTCCCTGCCAGCGCGCCAGCCCGCCGATCCGGTTGGCGAGACTGGTGATCATCGAGGCAGGCTCCGCATGATGCGCACCGCCCTGCCGAAGCGAGACCGGACTCAGGAACCGCAGAACTGCGCCCGCGCTCAGATCGGCCAGCGGCGCCTCCCCGGCGATGGCGATGTCGCGGTGGATGATCTCCAGCGCCCGCCGCCCGGTCGCCCCGTCGAGCCCGGCCCGCGCCGCCCGCACCGGCGCGTCGGCGGCCTCCCCGGCCCAATCCGTCGCGACCCCGAAAAGCGTGAGCGCGATCACGAGGTCGCCGGCCTCCGCCATCAATAACAGCGTGAAGGGCTTCGGAAGCTCCAGCCGCGCAGTGACGGCGCCTTGCACATTGAAGAAGAGATCATAGCCGCAGGGCGCGGGCCAGAGGCAGGGCCCGCCCGCCAGCGCCCGCCCCCACGCCCCGCGCAGCTTCGCCGGGGCGTTCGGATTGCGGGCGACCGCCGCCGCGCCAGCCGCGCGCAACTCCACCCGCGCCATCCGCCAATGCGCCGCCAGCACGACAGGATCGACCGGCCGCTCCGCGGCGCCTTCAAGAAAGAGGCGAATCCGGCTCCGGGACGGTGATTCATTCAATGATCTGACTCCGCTCGACAGGCTCGGCGATCATGACAGCATGTTTCGGATCATAGTTGAAGGAGATTGCGCCGCGCCTGCGGCAAGGCGAATCAGCGTCAGGGTATTTTCCTCTCTTCCGCATGTCGGCGGGCTGCGCCAACCCCAACCGATACACACAGTTTCGCCTGCCTCTGGGGTTTTGCGTGCAACGCGGCGCGAATGTTTCCGCGTGACGGTGGAGGGAAAGAACCTATCGGCGAGTGGGAGCGGTCTGGCGTCCCCGGCTGAACTCCGTCTCGCTTCAGTCTTCCCGGATCACCGCATGGGACGCGCTGCCGACAGGCGCGGGGTTGAAGAGCCTTCATCTCGGCTACACCGGTATCGACAATGCCGACGGGCTGAATCGGTTTCCGGCGCTGGAAAGGTTGAACCTGAGCGCCACGGGCGTATCCGGCGTGTTTCCCATCCCCGGAACGCTGCGCCATCTCGACCTGTCGTTTACGAAGATCAGCGGTCTCGACGCCTCCGACGGCTGCCGGCTGGAGAAAATCAGTTTCGCGGACACGCCGGTTGGAGATCTGTCATCCTTGAACAGATGCGCCGCGCTTGCGGAAATCGAGATGCGAAGCAGCGCCGCGACCTCGCTGGTCGGGCTGTCCGGCCTGTCGCGCCTGCGCGATATCTCGGCTTCCCACGCCGCCATCCGGCAAATCGCGGATCTGCATGGGCTGGATGGGCTCGAATGGCTCGACCTCAGCGACAATTCCGCGCTGGAGAGCATTGAAGGGATTCAGAATTTCAAGAATCTGACCCATATCTATCTCTACCGGACGCCGCCTGATCTCGATGTCTCGCCCCTGCTCGCCCTGCCGCGCTTGCGCGACGTCGGCCTACCCGCCGGCGCCGATCCACGGATCGTGGCGGCCTTGCGGACGAAGGGCGTGAGGGTTCGTCTGGACAATGAGGATTGACGGCTCTCCTCAGCCGCCCAACCCCTTGTGAATCTCCTCTATCGCGTCCAGCGCGACGGTCATGTCATCGCGGGTCATGTCGAACTGCCCCATGGTCAGGCGGATGACGAAACGGCCCTCATGCATGGTCTGGGTCAGATAGGTGCGCCCGTCGTCATTGATCGCCTCCAGCAGCGCGCGGGAGCGCTCCTCCCCCGCCTCGCAGGCGAAGGTGAAAAGCGCGAGCCGGCGGCCGGTCACGATCTCCAGCCCCTTGATGGCGGCGATGCGGGCCTCGGCCTCCGCCGTCCAGGCGACATGATCGCGGATGCGGCGGCGCAGCCCCTCCAGCCCGTGGGCGCGGATCAGGAACCAGAGCTTCAGCGCCCGGAAACGCCGGCCGAGCGGCAGGGTCCATTCGGAATAATTCACGATCCCGTCGGCGCCTTCCGTCTCCAGATAGGAGGGGCGCAGGCCAAGGGTTCTCACCTGCTGCGCGGGGTCCTTCAGGAATTGAACCGAGCAATCAAAATTCGCACCCAACCATTTGTGAGGATTGAAAACCACGCTGTCGGCGCGCTCCACCCCCGCCCAGAGATGGCGAAATTCCGGGCAGATCATCGCCGAACCGGCCCAGGCCGCGTCAACATGGGTGTAGAGCCCTTCGGCCTCGGCCATGTCGATCACCGCCGCGACCGGATCGACGGCGCCGATGGCGGTGCCGCCGACGCAGATCACCACGCCGGCGGGATTGAAGCCGGCGGCGCGATCGGCGCGGATCGCCTCGGCCAGCTTCTCCGGGCGCATGGCGAAATCCCCGTCGGTCTCGATCTTGACCAGATTGTCCTGGCCGATCCCGGCGATCCAGCAGGCCTTGTCGATGCTGGAATGGGTCTGGGCGGAGGCGTAGATACGCGGCTTCGTCTCTCCGGCGACGCCGGAGCGGACGCCGCGCCAGTCCATCGACCGCTCGCGCATGGTCAGCACCGCGCAGGTGGTGGCGGTGGAGGCGCTGTCCTGGATCAGCCCCTTCATCCCCGCAGGCAGGCCGAGCGCCTGACGCAGCCACTCGACCATGCGGGTCTCGATCTCCGTCCCCGCCGGGGCGCCCTGCCAGATCAGCAGATTGGCGGAGATCGCGTTGACCAGTTGCTCCGCCAGAATCGAGACCGGCGCCGCGTTGGCCGGGAAATAGGCCATGAAGCGCGGATGCTGCCAATGGGTCATGCCATCGGGCACGACCCGCTCGAAATCGGCGAAGATATCCTCCATCGGCTCGGGCGCCTCCGGCGGGCTCTCGGGAAGCTGCGCGAGGGTCGCGCCCGGGCTCAGCGGCGCGCGCACCGGCCGGTCGCGTATGGTGCGGTGATAATCGACGGTCCAGTCCACCGCCTTTTTCGCCCATGGCCCGTATTCATCGAAATCCATCGCCGCCATCCCTTCCATCCGGTTCAGATCCGATAGCGGCAAAGCCGGGCGCTGTCACGGCGCGGCGTCGCCCGCAGATGCGCGCTTTGGGCGCGTTTGACTTGGCGCGCGTCGCCGTTAGGCTCCGCCCGCACGCAGCTTCCCGGACGCAGATGACCAGCCAAGCGCCCTATCGCCCGCCAGCGCCCAAACCGAAATCCATCGCCGGGGCCTTCGCCTCGGCGCTTTTCGGCGAGCGCGACGTGATCTCGCTTCTCCCGGCCTCCGCCTATGAGTCCTTCATCGGGCAGGCGCCTTCGTCGAAGC
Organism: Pikeienuella sp.; assembly: GCA_047974395.1. Classification (GTDB taxonomy): domain Bacteria; phylum Pseudomonadota; class Alphaproteobacteria; order Rhodobacterales; family Rhodobacteraceae; genus Pikeienuella. The sequence goes on from JBKECG010000302.1 coordinate 3,360, forward strand.
GGCCGATCATCATCGTCAACCACCCCTCCTATGTGCGGCAGGTGCTCGTCGGCAAGGTGGACAATTACCCCAAGAGCGACCTGATGGTCGGCGCGCTGGAGCCGCTGGTCGGCGACGGCATCTTCATCTCCTCGGGAGAGCCCTGGACGCGCGCGCGGCGGATGATCGACCCCGCCTTCGCGCATATGCGGATCAAGACCGCCTATCACCAGATGGTCGCCGCGGTGGAGGCCTGCGAGGCGCGGCTGGACAGGGCCGCGAAGCCCCTGCCCCTCGACGAGGAGATGAGCCGGCTGACCGCCGATATCGTCTTTCGCACGATCTTTTCCGAACCGATCGACGGCGAGGACGCCAGCGCGGTCTTTCACGCCTTCGCCGACTACCAGAACAACGTGCCGCAGATCGAGCCGAAGGTGATGCTGGAAAGCCCGGCCTGGGCCAATATCGACCCGCCGAAACGGGTGCGGGAGATGTGCGCGGTGATCCGCGAGCGGCTCGGCGTGCTGATCGACCGGCGCCTGGCCAGCGGCGAGCGCAAGGCCGATATCGCCGGCGACATCATCGCCGCGCGCGACCCCGACACCGGCGAGGGCTTCACCCGGCAGGAGCTGATCGACCAGATCGCGGTCTTCTTCCTCGCCGGGCATGAAACCTCGGCCAGCGCGCTGACCTGGGCGTTTTTCATCCTCAGTCAGGCCGAGCGGCCGCTGAAGCGGCTGCGCAAGGAGGTCGCGGCGGTGGTCGGCGACGGGCCGATCCAGTTCGAACATGTCCGCGCCCTGCCCTTCACCCGCAACGTGTTCCGCGAGTCGTTGCGGCTTTATCCGCCCGTCTCCTTCATCACCCGGATCGCGCTGAAGGATGACGTGCTGGGCGAGCAGAAGGTGAAGGCCGGGTCGCTGGTGGTGATCTCGCCCTGGCTGATCCATCGGCACCGGAAATTCTGGCGCCGGCCGGATGAATTCCTGCCGGACAGGCATCTTCCGGGGCGTCAGACCCGCACCGAGCAGCAGTCCTATCTGCCCTTCGGACTTGGGCCGCGCGTGTGCAGCGGCGCCAGTTTCGCGACGACCGAAAGCGTGCTGATCCTGGCCGCGCTCTGCCGGCGCTATGATCTGGAGACGATGAATCCGAAACGGGTCATGCCGGTCGGCAAGCTGACCACGCGGCCGAAAGAGCAGATCATGATGCGCTTTCGCCGCCGCGCCATGGCCCCAGTCAGCGGCTGAGGCGGGCGTCGATCTCCGATCCCGGCGCGCCGCCGAGCAGGACGCCGAGATCGCCGGCGACCACGGCGCGCCCGGCGTCGATCAGCACCCGATGCGTCAACCGCGCCAGCGCCCCGCCGACCGAGATCCGCGCGACGCCAAGCGCGGCCAGCCCCTCGCGGCCCAGTTCCGCCGCCGCGCCGACCGCCAGCGCGTTGACCGGGGCCCCGCACGCCGCCATCGCCCTCAGCGCCTCGGGCGAGACCAGCGGCGCATAGATCACATCCGCGCCGAGATCGGCCATGGCGTGGGCGCGGCGCACCGCTTCGGCCTCATCGTAATCGCCATTCATGAACCCGTCGGCGCGCAGCGTCAGCACGATCCCGCTTTCCCGCGCCGCCGCGACGGCCGCCTTCGCGCGCGCCATCGCGGCGTCGAACCCATAGGCGCCGCCGCCGGCATGGTCGGCGTCCTCGATCGAGCAGCCGGCCAGCCCGATCGCCGCCGCGCGGCGCACGGTCGCGGCCACCGCCTCGGGCGCGTCGCCGAAGCCGCTCTCCAGATCGGCGCTGACCGGAACCGCGACCGCCCCGACGACGGCGCGGGCGTGCTCCAGCGCCTCATCAAGCGAAATCAACTGCCCGTCCGGCCGGCCTAGCGTGAAGGCGTGGCCCGAGGACGTCGTCGCCAGCGCCTTCGCGCCCAGGCTCTCCAGCACCCGCGCGGAGCCGAGATCCCAGGGGTTCGGCGTCACCAGCGGATCGCCCGGCTTGTGCAACGCGCGAAAGAGGCGCCGGCGGTCAATGATATCTGCGGTCATGCCCTCATCCTTTATCAATCAACCACCAGCCGGGCGGCGAGGCCGACGAAGACCACGGCGGAAACCCGGTTCATCAGTTTCGATCCGCGCCGAAGCCGCCCGGTCGCCGCGCCGGCCAGCCCCCCGACGCAGGCGTTGACGCTGAAACCGGTGCAGATGAAGAGCCCGCCAAGCGCCGCGATCTGCGCCCCGACCGGGCCGCGCGCGGGATCGGCGAATTGCGGCAGAAAGGCGAAGATGAAGAGCATCGTCTTCGGGTTCAGGATATTGGTCGCGAAGCCGCGAAGCACGATGCGGCCGAGCGCCGCGCGGCTCTCCTCGCCCGGCGCGGGCGGCGGCGCGCGCCAGATCTGGACCGCGAGCCAGATCAGATAGACCGCGCCGACATAGCGGATCAGGTCATAAGCGGCAGGATTGGCCGCGATCAGCGCGGCGAGGCCGAGCGCCGCCAGCGCGACATGAACGGCCACACCCAGATTGATCCCCAGCGAGGCGGCCACCGCCGCGCGCGGCCCGCCCGAAGCGCCGGAGGCGAGGGCGAACATCAGATCCGCCCCCGGCGTGAAATTCAGCGCCAGCGACGCGGCCAGAAACGCCGCCAGCGTCGCCGCGTCCGGGAAAATCATTCCGAACCCCATCAGTCGATCGCCAGCCGCGCCGCCAGCCCGCCGAAGACGACCGCGCTGATCCGGTTCATCAGCTTCGAGGCCCGGCGCAGCCTGTTGGCGACCAGCCCGGCGAAGACGCCGTAAGCGCCGTCAAAGAGCAGCCCCAGAACCGCGACGATCGCCCCGAGGGCGATGATCTGCCGCCAGGCCGGCCCGATCGCCGGATCGACGAATTGCGGCAGGAAGGCGAGCATGAAGAGCCCGACCTTCGGATTCAGCAGGCAGGTCAGGAAACCCCGCCGCCACGCCCGCCAGGGCCGGTCGCGGCCGAGCCTGTTTTCCAGCGCGCCGCCGGCGCGCCATGCCTCCACCCCCAGCCACAGAAGATAGGCGGCGCCGAAGAGCCGCAGCGCGTCATAAGCGCCCGGCGCGGCGAAGAGCACCGCGGAAAGCCCCGCCGCGGCCACGGCGACATGGGCCACCAGCCCGGTCGCCCCGCCCATGCCGGCGGCGAGCCCGGCGCGCGGCCCGCCCGCCAGCCCGCAGGCGATGGCGAACATCATGTTCGGCCCCGGCGTGACGAAGAGAATCACCGTCGCCCCGAGAAAGACAAGCAAGGACACGCCGTCCATCGCCATGATCGTTTCAAGCATATGCCGTCCCTCATGAGCGGGCCGGACAAGGACATCGCCCGAATCCCGCCGCCTTCTCCATTTGCCGGATTCGTCAGGGAAACGGCGCCGCGCGCAAGGAAAACCTGTCACGCTCGCGCAGAACGCCGGTCCGGCTCACATAGGCCGGCCGGAAAAGAAAGGCCCGACCGCTCCCGGCCGGGCCCTCCTGTCCGAATGACGGCCGCCTCAGCCGCCGATCTTCAGCGCGACAAATCGCAGATCGGTCCCCGACTGGACGAGGATCAGGACGGATTTGCGCCCCTCCTCCCGCGCCTTGGCGACGCCGCCGCGCACATCGGCGGGGGTGGCGACGGCCTCCTGCGCCACTTCGACGATGACGTCGCCGGGGCGCACGCCCTTTTCGGCGGCGGTGCTGCCGGCGTCCACCTCGGTCACCAGCACGCCCTTCGCCCCGTCGGCGATGTTGTAATCGCCGCGATTGCGTTCGGTCAGCGGCTCCAGCTTCATGCCGAGCGCGGCTTCCGCGACCGAGGGGGTCTCGGGCTTGTCAACCTCTTCGGCCGGGCTGTCGGCGCCTTCGTCGAGCAGGCCGAGCACCACCTTAACCGTCTGGGTCTTGCCCTTGCGCCAGATGACGACGCGGACATCCTTGCCGACATCGGTCTCGGCGACCATGCGCGGCAGGTCGCGCATCTCGACGATATCCTTGCCGTCGAATTTCATGATCACATCGCCGGCCTCGATCCCGCCGCCAGCGGCGGGGCCTTCGGCGGTGACTTCGGAGACGAGCGCGCCGGCGGGTTTCTCCAGACCCAGCCCTTCGGCGAGTTCGGGCGTCACCTGCTGGATGCGCACGCCGAGCCAGCCGCGCTTGGTGTGGCCGAATTCGCGAAGCTGCGCGACGACGTTCTTCACCAGCGCCGAAGGCACCGAGAAGCCGATCCCGATCGAGCCGCCCGAGGGCGAGATGATCGCGGTGTTCACGCCGATCACCTCCCCCGCCATGTTGAAGAGCGGCCCCCCGGAATTGCCGCGGTTGATGGCGGCGTCGGTCTGGATGAAATCGTCATAGGGGCCGGAATTGATGTCGCGGTTGCGCGCCGAGATGATCCCGGCGGAAACCGACCCGCCAAGGCCGAACGGGTTGCCGATGGCCAGCACCCAGTCCCCGACCCGAGAGGCGGCGCTGTCGCCGAAGCTGACGAAATTCAGCGGGGTCGAGGGCGTCACCTTCAGAAGCGCGATGTCGGTTTTCGAATCCGCGCCGAGCAGCACCGCCGGCAGAGAGGTCCCGTCGATGAAATTCACCATGATCTCGTCGGCGTTCTCGATCACATGGTTGTTGGTGACGACCAGCCCGTCCGGGTCGATCACGAAACCGGAGCCGAGCGAATTGGTCGTGCGCGGGCCGCCGTCGCGATCTCCGTCGAAGAAATCGCGGAACAGCTCCTCGAAGGGGGAACCCTCGGGCAGTTGCGGGCGGGGGCCGCGATCCGGCGCGACGATGGTCTGGCTGGTGGAGATATTGACCACGGCGGGGCTCAACCGCTGCGCCAGATCGGCGAAACTGTCGGGCGCGGCCGGCGCCGGCGCCGGCGCGGTCATCGTCAGCACGACAGCCATGGCGGCGACCGCCGCCGCGCGTGCGGATCTCATGGAAAACAGGGGTAGGGACAAGTCTGGCCTCCCGATCTCTTGCGGCCTTCGCCGCGGTGATGCGCAACCCCGCGTCGCCGGCGCGCGGGAGAGGAAAACTTCCTCCGATTCGAGCGCCGTCATCGCATCATGTTACACTAAAGTTAAAGCGCCGCCGATCCGGCGGCGCTTTCAGGATCAATTCGC
>JBKECG010000306.1:0-1764 GCA_047974395.1 Pikeienuella sp.
GCTGGTCGCGACCGCGCGGGCCGGGTTGAAACGGTTGGGCTGACGCTCAGCCGGCCAGCACCGCCCCCGGATTCATGATCCCGTGCGGGTCGAGCGCCGCCTTCACCGCGCGCATCGCCGAAAGCAGCCCGGCGTCGCCATAGAGCTCCAGTTCTCCGGCCTTGAGCCGGCCGACGCCATGCTCCGCCCCGACCGAGCCTTCCAGCTCATGGACGATATCATGCACCATCCGCTTCACCGGCTCGCGCTTGCCCTCGATCTCGGCTGCGGTTCCGCCTTTCGGACGATAGATGTTCAGGTGGAGGTTGCCGTCGCCGACATGGCCGAAACAGTTGATCCTGAGCGCCGGATCATAGGCGGTGATCTCCGCCGTAACCCGCTCGATCAGCTCGTGAATCCGCGCGATCGGGGCCGAGACGTCATGGCTGGAGACCGCCCCGATGATGCGGTTGGCGAGCGGGATCGTCTCGCGGATCGCCCATAGCTCCGCCGCCTGCCCCGCCGATTGCGCGATCACGCCATCGGTGGCCAGCCCGGTCTCGAACGCCTCCGCCAGCGCCGCCTCCAGCGCCTCGCCGACGCCCGGCTGGCCGCCGCATTCCATCAGCACCGACCATTTCGGCATCGGGTCGAGCGGCGCCGGCCTGGCCATGCCGCTCTCCTCCAGGAACTGGAACCCGACCACGTCGATCAGCTCGAAAGCCGAGATCACCTCGCCGACCCGCGGGCGGAGGAAATTCAGCAGGTTCACCGCCGCTTTCGGCTCCGGCACGGCCAGCCAGGCGGTCGCGCTTTCGACCGGGCGCGGAAAAAGCTTCAGCGCCGCCGCGGTGATGACGCCCAGCGTCCCTTCGGCGCCGACCAGCAAATGGCGGATATCATAGCCCATATTGTCCTTGCGCAGCCGCTTCAGCCCGTTGAAGATCGAGCCGTCCGGCAGCACCGCCTCCACCCCGAGGCAGAGATCGCGCGCATTCCCGTAGCGCAGCGTGTTCAGCCCGCCGGCGTTCGAGGACAGGTTGCCGCCGATCTGGCAGGACCCTTCGGAAGCGAGAGAAAGCGGAAACAGCCGGTCCACACCCTCGGCCGCGTCCTGAATATCCTTCAGCACCACCCCCGCTTCGGCGACCAGCGCGTTGTCGGCGGGATCGATCACGCGGATCCGGTTCATCCGCCTGAGCGACAGGATGACCGGCGCCGGCTCGGCCATGCTCAGATGACCGGCCACCAGCCCGGTGCCGCCCGAGACCGGGATCACCGGCGTTCGCGCCTCGGCGCAGCGGCGGATGACTTCCGCCGTCTCCGCGGCGGTGGCCGGCATGGCGACGAAAGCGCCCCGCCCGTGATAGCGGTCGCGCGCATCCGACAAGAGATCGGGCGCATCCTCGGGCGCGCGCCAGCCCTTGGGGCCAAGCGCGTCGCGCAGCCCGGACAGAAGCTCTTCCGAGGCGGGTCTGAGGCTCATGGGGGTCACTCCTCTCCTGGACGGGGGGCGGCCGCGCGGCGCAGCCGGTCGTTGATCGCCTGGCCGAGCCCCCGTTCGGGGATCGGCGAGACGGCGATGAAGCCGGCCTGCGCGTCGAGCGCGTGCCGCCTGGCGAAAAGATAGGCCGCCGCTTCCACGGCGACGCCCGCGGGCGAGAGCTACAGCGCCGCGCCGGGCGCGTCGCCGAAACCCACCCCCGCCTCCCCCGGCGCGGGCCGGTCTGCGTAGAGCCGGAGCGCGGCGCGCGGGGCGTAATGGCTGGAAAGCTGCCCCGGCGC
>JBKECG010000340.1:0-8075 GCA_047974395.1 Pikeienuella sp.
AGACCATCGAATATCCGCGCTTGCAGCACCGTAAGCTCGCCGCATAACATCATATCCCAGACGAGGCCCGCTCTCCGCTAATCTACGCCGCGAGTTGCGCCAAATGTTCCGACGACGGACAAGCCTTTCAGATCGAGGGGAATCCCAAGTGTCCACAACACCTAGACCCCGCTCAGGACCCCGGCCAGCAACTCCCCCTTCAGCGCCGCGTCGATCAGCGCGGCGGTCTCCGCCACCCCATAGAGCGCGATGAAGCCGCCAAAGCGCGGGCCCTGTTCGGCGCCGAGCAGCACTTCGTAGATGGCGCCGAACCAGTCGCGAAGCGGCTCGAAACCGGCGTCCTTGCCGATCTCGTAGACGAGATCCTGCAACGCCTTCGGATCGGCGCCGCCTTCCCAGGTCCGCAGCCGGTCGCGGAGCGCGCCGAGAGCGGCCGTCTCGCGCGCATCCGCGGCGCGATAGGTTTTCGCAGGTTTCACGAAGTCCTGATAATAGCGCACCGCATGGCCCGCGGCCTCGTCCAGCGCCGGGTTGCTCTCCGGGCTGGCCTCCGGCGCATAGCGGCGGATGAAGCCCCAGAGCGTCGTCTTGTCCTCGGCGCTGGCCACCGAGGCCAGATTCAGCAGCATCGAGAAGGGCACCACCAGCGTCGATTCGGGCGGCTCGCCGGCATGGATATGCCAGACCGGATTGGCCAGTTGCGCCGCCCCGTCCTGTCCGGGATAGGCGGCGAGCTGCTGGTGATATTCATCGACCATGCGCGGGATCACGTCGAAATGCAGCCGCTTCGCCGCGCGCGGTTTCTGGAACATGAAATAGGCGAGGCTCTCGGTCGAAGCGTAGGTCAGCCATTCGTCGATCGAGATGCCGTTGCCCTTGGATTTGGAGATCTTCTGCCCGTCCCCATCCAGAAACAGCTCATAGACGTAATGTTCCGGCGCCGGCGCGCCGAGCACCCGGCAGATGCCGTCATAGATCGGGGTGTTGGACTGATGGTCCTTGCCATACATCTCGAAATCGACGCCGAGCGCCGCCCAGCGGGCGCCGAAATCCGGCTTCCACTGCAATTTCACCTGACCGCCGGTGACGGGCAGGGTCCATTCGCGCCCGTCCTCGTCGTCGAAGGTCACGGTCCCTTCCTTCGCATCGACATGTTTGATCGGGACGTAAAGCACGCGCCCGGTCTCCGGGTGGATCGGCAGGAAGCAGGAATAGGTCTTGCGCCGCTCTTCGCGCAGGCTGGCGAGCATGATCTCCATGATCGCGTCATAACGCTCGGCGCAGCGCAGCAGCACGTCGTCCAGCTTGCCGGTCTTGTAGTAATCCGTCGCCGAGGCGAATTGGTATTCGAAGCCGAACGTGTCCAGGAAACGCCGCAGCATGGCGTTGTTGTGATGGCCGAAGCTCTCATACTCCCCGAAAGGATCGGGGACCGAGGTCAGCGGGCGCTGGAGATGCTCGCGCAGCATCTCCTGATTGGGCACGTTGTCCGGGACTTTCCGCATCCCGTCCATGTCGTCGGAAAAGCAGAGCAGGCGGGTCGGGATATCCGACATCAACTCGAAGGCGCGGCGGATCATCGAGGTGCGCGCCACCTCGCCGAAAGTGCCGATATGCGGCAGGCCGGAGGGGCCGTAGCCGGTCTCGAACAGGACATGGCCCTTGGCCGGGGGCGCCTTCTCATAGCGTTTGACGAGCTTGCGCGCCTCCTCGAAGGGCCAAGCCCGGGAGGTTTCGGCGAGGGCGCGAAGGTCGGTCATGTCCATGGCTCCTGCAAGAGGCCGCTTGCTTCGGGCGCCACCCCTATTGCCGCGCAGGAGGGCGGTCAATAAGTTGCGCGATCCGAAGCTGAGCCGCAGGTGAGATATGTCGGAAGCCATGAGCCCCCAGGACGCGCTGATCGCGGTGATGATCGCGGTCTCCGCCGCCGATGAGGTGCAGTCCACCCAGGAACTGCTGACCATCGACCGGATCATCGACGCTGTGCCGGCCTTTCTCGGCTATGACAAGGACCGGGTGCCGGTGGTCAAGGCGCTGGTCGGCGATCTCTTCACCGAAGAGGACGGGATCGACGCGCTGATCGGGCTGGTGAACGAGGCCCTGCCCGAAGGGTTCAACGAAACCGCCTATGCGCTCGCCTGCGACGTGGCGGCCGCCGACGGAACGGTCAGGATGGGCGAGCTGCGCTTTCTGGAGATCCTGCGCCATGATCTCGGCGTCGGCCGGCTGGCCGCCGCGGCGATCGAGCGCGGCGCGCGGGCGCGTCACCAGCGGTTCTGAGCGCGCGGCGCGCGGAAGGATCCGGGGGCGCGCGCGACGCCCCCGGCGGATTTCAGCCGCCGCCGGTCACCAGATGAAATCGTCGGCGTCGAGCTGGCGAAGGCGGATATCCTCGATCACCAGCCGATGCTGACCGGCGACGATCACCACGTCATCCCCGTTCTGACGCGCGACCGAACGGATGTCGGACCAGCTGTCGAAACGGGAAAAGCCGGAGAGGTCGATCGAATCGTCATCCGCCTCGAAATCGGTGATCCGGTCACGGCCGCCATTCCAGATGAAACTGTCGGCGCCCTCCCCGCCGCTCAGCACGTCATGGCCCTTGCCGCCGTTCAGCGTGTCGTTCCCCTCGCCGCCGATGAGGCGGTCCCTACCGGCCTCGCCGCGCAACAGATCGTCGCCTTCGCCGCCATTGAGATAATCGGCCCCGCCGCCGGCGCGGACGAAATCATTGCCGTCGCCGGCGCTGATCCTGTCCCGCCCCGCGCCGCTGAACGAGCGATCATTCCCCTCGCCGAGAGCGATGCGGTTGTCGCCGCCGCCGGCGCGAACCACGTCGTTACCCTCGCCGGCGTTGATCCGGTCGGCGCCGCCGCCGGCGCGGATCACGTCATTGCCGGCGCCGCCATGGACGCTGTTCCTTCCCCAGCCGGCGTTGATCACGTCATCGCCTTCGCCGCCCGAAAGCGTGTCGGCGCCGCCAAAGCCGAAGATCCGGTCATCGCCGGAAAGGCCCCGGATCGCATCTGCGAATTTCGAGCCGTTCAGCAGGTTGTCATCGTCATCGCCACGGAGTCTGGCCATCTTTCGTCTCCTTCGGTTTCACTGGACCGGAATGATGGGCGCGCAGGCCGCCGGTTCGGCCCTGCGCGAAGGTCTCTCCGGTCAGATCCGCGCCTTGGGCGGGCCGTATGGCCCGAAAGCGCGGTCCGAACGGTCGAGACGCATCGGTTGTCCTTTCATGTCTTCTGAAGGGACAACGATGGCGGCCGGGATTTATTCCGCGCCGGCCGGATTTTTTTCGGGGGATGCGCTTCGGGCCGTCAGCCGCGCCGCTTCACCAGCCGTTCGCGATGCGCGATATAGAGCGCGGCGGCGATGATCACCGCGCCGCCGGCGATGGTGTAGCCATCCGGCGTCTCATCGAAGATGAGATAGCTCGCCGCGGCGATCAGGATCAGCCGCAGATAGGAAAGCGGCGCGAGAATCGCCGCCTCGGCCAGCCGATAGGCTTCGATATCGGCGATGGTGCGGCCCATGCCGCTGATCGCGACCAGCGCGATCGCGACCCAGGCCGTCAGCGTGAAATCCCACGCCCAGACCGGCGCGGCCGCCGGGGCCGAGACCAGAATCGTCACCACTGTCGAGGAGATGAAGGCCGAAAAGGCGCCATCCCTGTTCGCCAGCCCGCGGGTGGAGAGAAGCGCCACCGCGAAAAGCAGCGAAGAGGCGATCCCGGCAAGCATCGCCGGCTGGAAACTGTCCGCCCCCGGACGAAGCACGATGCCGACGCCGAGAAACCCCGCCGCGATGGCGCCGGCGCGGCGGGGGCCGATCTTCTCCCCGAGGAGCGGCGCCGCCAGCATCGCGGTGAAGATCGGGGCGGAGAAGAACAGCACCGTCGCCGTCGCCAGCGGCAGCGCCGTCAGCGAATAATAGCCGAAATGGGTCGAGATCCCGACCAGCGCCCCGCGCCAGATATGCAGCCAGGGCGCGGAGAACCGCAGCCCCGCGCGCAGGCGCGGCGACGCCAGAAGCGCGGCGCAGCCGAGCACCAGCGCGCCGATCGAACGGTCGAGCACGATCACCCGGCTGTCCATCTCCACCGCCGCCCATTTCACCGAAATCGCCATCACCGCCGAGAAGATGACGGAGAACATCATCCAGCCCGCGCCGCGCGCGTTGTCCATGACATAGGCGGGGGTGGCGGCGGGTTGGGGCGGAGCCGCTTCCGGCGCGGGATCGACATGAGGCATGACAACCCTATCCGCCCGGCCGTGAACAAGGTCAAGCGCCGGCGGCGATGCGGGATGTTCCCGGTCGCCGCGGGATTTGTCCGACAGGGGCGGGTTTGCGGGACGGAGCCGCCATTTGTCGCAACAGAGGGTCGGAGAAGGCGGCCAAAGGAGCGATTGGTGACGCGGAAGGGCGAACGCCCCGCCACCCTCATGGCGCCTATTCCGCCGGCAGGCCCTCGGGGCGCCCGACCACCACGAAGCTCAGCGACTCGGGTTTCAGCAGACGGGCGGCGACGCGGCTGATGTCCTCCGCCGTCACCGCCTCCACCAGCGCGTTGCGCTTTTCCGGATAGTCGATCGGCAGCCCGGCGGTTTGCAGACCGACCAGCATGTCGGCGATCTTGCCGTTGGAATCGAAGCGGAGCGCATAGGCGCCGGTCAGGTAGCGTTTCGCCTTGTCCAGCTCCTCCGCGGAGACGCCCTCCTCGGCCATCCGGCGCCATTCCTCCCGGATCACCCGCACCGATTCCGCCATCGCGGCGTTGGCCGAGGCGACGCCGCCGGTGATCAGTCCGGCGCGGTCGAGCGGGTAGAGATAGGAATAGACCGAATAGGACAGCCCGCGCTTCTCGCGCACCTCCACCGTCAGCCGCGAGGAAAAGCCGCCGCCGCCGAGGATATAGTTCATCACATAGGCCGGGATGAAATCGGGATCGTCGCGCAGGATCCCCTCCTGCCCGAAAACCGCGACCGATTGCGGCACGTCGAGATCCACCACCGTCAGCCCCGGCGGCGGCGCGGCGGCGATCGGGGCGGGGGCGGGCGCCGGCTGGTTCGGCAGATCCCCGAGCAGGCGATCGAGAAGCGGGCCAAGCTCCCCGGCGCTGATCGCGCCGACGACGCCGATATGGGCGGCGCCGACATTGAGCAGCCGCGCCCGCGCGGCGCGAAGGTCCTCGGCGCTGATCGCCTCGACGCTGGCGATGGTTCCGTCGCCCGGGCGGCCATAGGCGTCGCCGGGGAAGGCGGCCGCGATCCAGGCCTTGTAGGCGATGGCGTTCGGCTCGGTCTCGCCGGAGCGTATCGAGGAGATCACCTGCCGCTTCACGCGGGTCAGCGGCTCCTCGTCGAACCGGGGCTCGGTCAGCGCGAGGCGCAGAAGGTCGATGCTGGCGTCGCGGTTCTCGGCCAGCATGGCGGCCGAGACGGAGACGGTGTCGAGCCCGGCCGAAAACCCGTAACGCGCGGCGATGGCGTCGGCGGCCTCGGCGAAGCCTACGGCGTCGAGATCGCCGGCGCCCTCCTCCAGCAACCCGGCGAAGAGATTGGCCAGGCCGCCCTTCCCTTCCGGGTCCAGCACGGCCCCGCCCCGGAACTCGATGGAGAGAGAGATCATCGGGATCGCGTCTTCCTCCACCAGCCAGGCCTCGATCCCGCCGGGGCTGACCACCCGCTGGATCGGCGCGGCGGCGAGCGCCGGCAAGGCGAAGGCGATGCAGGCGAGCGCGGCGATCAGGCGGGTCATTCGGCGGCCTCCTTCGCTTCGAGCAGGCTGCCGGTGACGGCGGCGCGGGAGTCGAGCATGGCGGCGGCGCGTTTCACATCCTCGGCGTTAACGGCGACGAGGGTTTCGGGCCAGCCGGCGATCCGCTCCACCGTCAGCCCGGTGGCGAGCCCGGCGCCATAGCGCTGCGCGAGGCCCATCTGGCTGTCCTGGGCGTAAATCTCGGCGGCGCGGATCACGGTGCGGGCGCGGGTCAGCTCGGCCTCGGTCGGGCCGGCCTCCGCCAGGTCCGCCATCACCTGATCGAGCGCGGTTTCGATATCTTCGAGCGACACATCGTCGGCGGGCACGCCATAGACGCCGAATTTACCGTAATCGAGCCCGGAGCCGCTGTAGAAGGCGCCCGAGCTGATCGCGATCCGGTCCTCGATCTGGAGCTTCCTCGCCAGCCGCGAGGTCACCCCGCCGCCGCCCAGCACCTCCGCCAGCATGGCGAGCGCGGCGGCGTCCCCGTCGCCCCCGGAATGGCGCGAGGGCACGAGATAACGGCGGATCACATAGGGCTGGCGCACGCGCGGGTCCGACATCTCCAGCCGGCGGGCGGCGAGTTGCGGCGGCTCGGCCGGGCGCGCGCGCGGTTTCACGCCGGCGGGGACGAGCGGGCCGAAATGGGTCTTCGCCAGCGCCTCGACCTCCGCCGGATCGACATCGCCGGCGACGACGAGAATGGCGTTGTCGGGCGCGTAATGCGCGGCGTAGAAATCCAGCGCGTCCTGAAGCGTCAACTCCGCCAGTTCCGAACGCCAGCCGATCACCGGCGATCCGTAGGGGTGGTTCAGATAGAGCGCGGCGTCCATCTGCTCGCGAAAGAGGGAGCCGGGGTCGTTCTCCGTCCGCTGGTTGCGTTCCTCCAGCACCACGTCGCGTTCGGGCATGACCAGCGCCTCGGTGAGGCGCAGATTCTTCATCCGGTCCGCCTCCATCCCCATCACCAGATCGAGCCGGTCGGCGGCGATCCGCTGATAATAGGCGGTGTAATCATAGCTGGTGAAGGCGTTGTCCTGCCCGCCATTCTCGGCGACGATCTTGGAGAAGGCGCCCTCGGGGATCTTGTCGGTGCCCTTGAACATCAGATGTTCGAGGAAATGCGCCACCCCGGTTTCGCCCGGCGCCTCATCGGCGGAGCCGACGCGGTACCAGACCATCTGGGTGACGACCGGGGCGCGGTGATCCTCGATCACCACGCCCTGCATGCCGTTCTCCAGCGTGAAGCCGGTCACTTTCGGCTCGGCCGCGGCCGGAACGGGAAGCGCGAGAAGGGCGGCGAGAAGGACGGGCGCGCTACGCTTCATGCGGCGTCTCCGAAATCTGGGCGCGCCCCGGGGCGCGCGTCTTTCAGCTTGCGGGGAGGGTCAGTACCGGCCGCGCGCGAGAACGCCGCTCGGCGGCTCTTCCTCGATCGGCGGCGAGGCCGGGGTCTGCAGGCCCTCCCGCCGCAGGCGCTCATTCTCCTCCTGGCTCTGGAGGGTGCTTTCCGGCTCGTCGATATTGGCGGGAACCGGAATGCCGAAGAGAGAGGTCAGGCCGAATCTGCGCCCGCCCTCGCCTTCCTGCTCCGCCTCAAGCTGGCCCCGGATCGAGGGATCGGCGTTCTGCGCGCCGGCGCCGGCGAGCAGGGCCTGCTCGCCCACGCCCGCGCCGCCCGCTTGCTGCTGCGCGGCCGAAGAGCCGAAAAGCGAGGCCCGCGCATCCGCGTTCGGATTGGGCATGCGCGGGCTGGGCGCGCCGGGCTGCGGCGTCGGCAGGCTGAAATCGGGCGGCATCTCCAGCGGCGCGCGCGCGATCACCATGAACTCGTCCGGCGGCGGCACGGAGAAACCGAGTTGATCGCCGAGCGAACCTTTCGACGAATTATAGGTGCAGCCCGCGACAAGCGCGGCCCCGCCCAGCAGCGCGGCGCGGGAAATCGCTTTCGCCAGAAACATGCGCGGCATCGGCCGGCCCCCGGTGTTTGTCCTGTCCATTGCGCCCATCATGCCTTGTCTCCGTTCCTCCCGCAATGCGGCGAGGGCGCCGGGCCGAAATAACCGGCCCCCCGCCTGTGCCCCCCCGCCGCGCGCGGCCTGGGCGCCCGCCCCCCGCGGGACGCCGCCGCCGCGGCGGCGCCCGGCCCCTTATTCTGGGAGCCCGTTTTGAGCTTTTTGTTTCTGCGGCGCTCCCAAAGGAGCCTAAACGACGAAGATGCTGCACGCGGTTCCTGCGACCGGACTAGGGCTCATCGAGGCGCTGGAATATGTGCGAGTTTTCGGCCTTCGGCAGGCCGGCGCCGGCGA
>JBKECG010000368.1:0-4192 GCA_047974395.1 Pikeienuella sp.
GTGATGATCGCCGGCCCTTGCAGGCGCATCCCCCGCGCCAGCCCGGCGCGGTCGTAGATCGGGGTGTCCACCGGCGCTTCGGCGCCGAACCAGACCGGCTGACGATCCACCGGCGCCGAAGCGCCCCCGGCGACCGGTTGCGCCGGGGCGGCGCCCGGAAGGCGGGCCGTCGCCCGGAGCCGGAGATTGACCACCTCCACCGGCGCTTCAGGATCATGATGGCCATAGCTGCGCTCATGTTCGGCGAAGAAGAGCCGGCGGAGATCGGCGTCGCCGGGAAGCGCCGGCGCGTCGGCGCCGCTGAACACAACGACCGGCAATTCGTAGTTCTGGCCGACATAGCGCATGTCGAGCGACAGGAGCAGCGCATGGTCGGCCCCGTCATGCGCCTCCTCCCGCCGCCAGGCCGCCGCTTCGGCGGCAAGCCCTTCCAGCGCCGCGTCAAGGCCCGCCCTGCCCTCGCCGACCACGCTGCGGCTGGTCGCGACGAAATCCTCCTGCAGGTCGGAGACGATCAGCCCCTCGGCGCAGAGGATGCCGGGCGCATGCGGCACGATGATGCGGCGGATCCCGAGCGCCCGCGCGACATCGGTCGCATGCAGCCCGCCGGCGCCGCCGAAGGGCATCAGGGTGAAGCTGCGCGGATCGTGCCCCTTCTCGACCGAAATCGCCCGGATCGCCCGGGTCATGTTCGAGGTGACGATATCGGCGACGCCGAGCGCGGCCCGTTCAAGACTGATCCCGAGCCGCTCCGCGACGCCCCGCACCGCGACGACGGCGCGGTCGCGGTCGATCATCAGTTCGCCCCCGGCCAGCGAAGTGGGCAGGCGCCCCAGCACCGCATTGGCGTCGGAGACGGTGGGCTCCACCCCGCCCTTGCCATAACAGGCCGGCCCGGGAACGGCGCCGGCGCTCTCCGGCCCGACCTTCATCAACCCGTCGCCGCCGATCCGGGCGATCGAGCCGCCGCCGGCGCCGACGGTATGGATATCGACCATCGGCAGGCGAATGCGGAAGCCGGCGATATCGCGCACATGCGCCATCGCCGCCTTGCCGTCGCGGATCAGGCAGACATCGGTGCTGGTGCCGCCCATGTCCAGCGTAATGACATCGCCGATCCCGGAGGGCGCCGCCGCGGCCGCCGCGCCGACCACCCCGGCCGCAGGGCCCGACAACGCGGTGCGAACCGGGAACTGCGCCGCCTTCTCGATCGCCATCAGCCCGCCGCTGGACTGGAAAATGCCCAGGGCCGCCTTCGGCGCGCGCCGGATGATCTCCGCCGAGAGCCGGCGCATGTAGCTGCTGACCGAAGGCTGAAGGAAGGCGTTGATGATCGTCGTCGAGAACCGCTCGAACTCGCGAAACTCCGGCTGCACGGCGCTGGAGGCGGAAAGATGCAGGTCGGGAAAGGCCCCGCCGATGGCGGCGGACAGCGCCTGCTCATGCGCTGGATTGAGGAAGGAGAAGAGGCCGCAGATCGCGACGCTCTCGACCCCCTCAAGCGCGCCGAGCCGCTGGAGCATCTCTTCGACCGCCTCGTCGGTCAGCGGCGCGACCACCTCGCCCGCGGCGTCGATCCGCTCCACGACCTCGATGCGGCGGTCGCGGTCGACCAGCGCCGGCGGGGCGTCGATCTGAAGGTCGTAGATGCTGGGCCGGATCTGGCGGCCGATCTCGACGAGATCGCGAAACCCCGCGGTGGTGACCATCGCGATGCGGGCGCCCTTGCGCTGCAAGAGCGCGTTGGTCGCGACCGTCGTGCCATGGGCGAAGCGAACGATATCCTCGCCGCGAATCCCGGATTTGCGCTGAAGCTCGTCCAGCCCGGTCAGAATCGCCCGCGCCGGATCGTCCGGGGTCGAGGGCCGCTTGTGCAGGCATGTCTCGCCCGTATCGGCGTTGCGGGCGGCGAAATCCGTGAAGGTCCCGCCAACATCGACGCCGATCACCCAAGCCGCCATTCCAGCCTTCCTTCTTTCAAATCCATGATTGAGTATCCATATTGTATACTGAAATCAACTTCAAGTTTTGGCCTTCGTCAAGCAATTGTCGTATGCGGATTTTCAGCCGCGCCCAGCCAAAAGGATCCAGCTGTGACGGAACGAGACGGACCACGAATCGCGCAGATGATTCGAGAAGCGATTTTGCGGCTGGACCTGCGCCCCGCGGCGATTCTGGACGAGGCCGAGATCGCCGCCGGCCTTCGGGTCTCGCGCACGCCGGTGCGCGAAGCCATCGTCCAGCTCATCGCCGATGGGCTGGTGGTGCGCGACGGGCGCAAGGCGAAGGTCGCGCCTCTGGATTATGATGAATTGCCAAAGCTCTACGACGCGCTGCTGATCTCCAGCCGCATGATCCATCGTCTGGCCGCCCACGCGCGCGAGGATGAGGATCTGGACCGTATCCGCGCGCAGATGGAGGCGTTCGAGACCCAGGTCGCGGCCGGCAACGGCGTCGCCCGGTCAGAGACCAATCTCGCCTTTCATCTCGCCATCGCCGCCGCGGCGCATAACCGCTATTTCGCCGATTTCTACGAAAAGACGCTGATCGGCACGATCCGGCTGGCGCGCTCCTGCTTCTCGGGCAAGGCCAGCGGCGAATATGGCGAGGCCTATCCGGGCGAGAATATCGGCAGCCATCTGGCCGAAACCGCCCGGCAGCACCGCGCCATGCTGACCGCGATCGAGGAGCGGGACATTGAAGCCTCGGACCGTCTGGCGGAGGCGCATTACGATCTGACCCGCAATCGGATTCAGGCGGTCCTGTTCAACACGTCGAAGGCGCTGGCCGGCGCGCCGGATCTGCCGGTCGCCTGACCCCCGAACCGGGCGATCCCCGAAACGCCTCATCGCATGGAGCCGGCGGCGGCCCGATATCCGGCCCGCGTCTTCAGGCGCCGCCTCAAGCATCAGTCATCACGATTTGTGTTAATTCGAAATTTTCGAAAGCCTTATACGTTCCGGCGATGGACCCGAAACTGATCATGGGTTAACACCCGCGCCATAGAGTTTACCTGAGGTCAATCAACCTGGCCTCCTTCTGCTCCCTGGGGATGCAGCCCACATGGCGGAGACAAGCAGATGACGCTACCGTTCCTGTATCAACTTCAAGATGCAAACTATAAGTCGCTTTCCAGCGCAGATTTCAAGATCGCCATCATCGACCCCGATGACAGCGAGTTGAGCGCCGCCCAGGTGCAGGCGCTCGGCGCGAGCGGCAAGCAGCTTCTGGCCTATGCCAGCATCGGCGAGGCGGAAGATTATCGCGATTACTGGTCCAGCGGGAGCTGGGGCTCCAGACCGCCCTCCTTCGTGCTGGCGGAGAACCCGGAATGGCCCGGCAACTATCTGGTCAAGTTCTGGGAGCCGGCATGGCAGAAAATCGTCATGCAGCGCGTCGATGCGGCGGTCTCGCAGGGCTATAAAGGCATCTATCTCGACATTGTCGACGCCTATGCGGTCGCTCAGGTGAAAAACGCATATCCCGGCACGGACGCCCAGTTGCGGCAGGCGATGATCGACTTCGTGATCGAGATTTCCGAATATGCGAAATCGAAACAGCCGGGTTTCATGGTCGTGCCGCAGAACGCGGTCGGGCTGCTGGCGGTGAATGAGAACAACCCTTCGAGCGGCCCGAACAGCGCCTATCTGGCCGCCATTGACGGGCTTGGCGTCGAAGATCTCTGGTTCGACGGGAACGGGTCGTCATCCTGGACCCAGGGCGACCTCAAATACATCCAGCATGCGCTCAACGCCGATAAATTCGTCCTCGCCACCTCTTATCCGACTGACGCCGCGAAACAGTCCACCTTCACTTCCAGCGCGCTTCAGGCGGGCCTCATCCCCCTTGCGACCGATCGCGACCTGACCGGGAAGATCCCCGCCGCCAACGCCGGGACCGATCAGGCGATGAAGGCGATGAATATCGACACGCCCTGGACCCGGAGCGGCTCGTACGGCGAAGTTTCCGGTTCGAACTATGGCGGATCGGGCTCCGGCGGCGAAGGTTCCGGCTCCGGTTCGTACAATGGCGGATCGGGTTCCGGCGGCGAGGGCTCCGGCTCCGGTTCGAACAATGGCGGATCGGGCTCCGGCGGCGAGGGTTCCGGCTCCGGCTCGAACAATGGCGGATCGGGCTCCGGCGGCGAGGGTTCCGGCTCCGGTTCGAACAATGGCGGATCGGGCTCCGGCGG
>JBKECG010000381.1:0-10117 GCA_047974395.1 Pikeienuella sp.
CGAGGCGCGCGGCCTCGGCGGTCAGCCGATCGGTCTCGACCTCCGCCACCTCCAGCCGCTCGGCGGCGGCGCGGGCGGTCCTGTCGGCCTCGGCCTCGGCGGCGTCATGGCCGGCGCGGGCGGCGACAAGCTCCTCCTCCTCGGCCAGCAACCGCTCGATCACCCCGGCCGCCTCGCCCTGCAACTCGGCCTCGCGCGCCAGATCGCCCTCGATCTGCCCGATCCGGGCGGTCAGCCGGTCGAGCGCCGATTTCGCCTCCGCCTCGCGCTCGGTCAGCCGGTCGCGCTCCACCGAAAGCCGCTGGAGAACGGCGGAGGCGGTCATCTCCTCCTCGCGTTTCGGCGGCAGAGCGGCTTCGGCGCTCTCGCGCGCCTTCTCCGCCTCGATCGCGCCGCGCTCGGACCGGGCGACGGCGCCCAGGGCCTCCCTCAGCGCGGTTTCCGCCTCCAGCCGGGCGGCTTCGGCCTCGCGCCAGCGCAGGAACAGGAACGTCGCCTCGGCCTTGCGCAGATCCTCGGCGATCTCGCGATAGCGCGCCGCCTGCCGGGCCTGGCGGGCCAGCGAGGCGAGCTGGCCGTCCAGCTGCTCGATCACATCGGCGACGCGGGCGAGATTGCCTTCCGCCCCGTTCAGCTTCAGCTCCGCCTCGTGCCGGCGCTGATAGAGCCCGCCGATCCCGGCGGCGTCCTCCAGAATCGCGCGCCGCGCGGTCGGCTTGGCGTTGATCAGCTCCGAAATCTGTCCCTGCCGCACCAGCGCCGGCGAATGCGCGCCGGTGGCGGCGTCGGCGAAGAGCATGCGTATGTCGCGCGCGCGCACATCGTCGCCATTGGCCTTGAAGGCGCTGCCGGCGTCGCGGGTGATGCGGCGGATCACATCCAGCGTGTCATGCTTGTTGAAGGCCGCCGGGGCGAGGCGGGCGGAATTGTCGATGGTCAGGGTGACTTCGGCGAAATGGCGCGCGGGGCGGGAGGAGGCGCCGGCGAAGATCACATCCTCCATGCCCGATCCGCGCATGGATTTGGCCGAGGTCTCCCCCATCACCCAGCGCAGCGCCTCAAGAAGGTTCGACTTGCCGCAGCCGTTCGGCCCCACGACGCCCGTGAGCCCGGGCGCGATCACAAGCTCCGTCGGGTCGACGAAGCTCTTGAAGCCGTGCAGCCTGAGCTTGGTGAGGATCACGCGCGGCCCATCCTTGGTTGCCCATGGCCTCGGTAAGGCGATGCGGCGGCCGCGTCAAGCAGGCGGGCGCCCGATCTGGCGTTCATCGGCCAAGGGTTAACTATATATGGCGCCCGGATCACTCGATCTCGCGCGCCTCATCCACCAGCATGATCGGGATGCCGTCGCGGATCGGAAAGGCCAGCCCGGCGGCGCGGGAGATCAGCTCCCCCGCCTCGCGGTCATAGTCGAGCGGCCTTTGCGTCACCGGGCAGACCAGGCTTTCCAGCATCTTGCGGTCGACCCCGGCGCCGGCGGCCGCGCCCTGCGGGTGTTCTTCGCTCATTGCATTGATCCTTCCTCGCCCTGGGAGGCGATGGCGAACTCCATCAGCGCGATCAGGCTGGCGCGGCGGTCGCCGAGCAGCTTCGCCTCCAGCAGCGCCTGTTTCTCCTCGGCGGAGAACGGGCAGAGCATGGCGAGCGAGTTGACCAGCATCTCCTCATCCGCCTCCTGCAGGCTGTCCCAGTCGGTCGAAAGCCCGGCGGCGGCGAAATAGCGTTTCAGCAGCTTCATGAAACGGGGGCGGTCGAACCCCTCGTCCGGGACCTGCGGGCCGAGATCCGAGGCCCATGGCGACCAGTCGGGCCGGATCCGGCGATAGGGGGTGAAGCCGTCCAGCTCCTCGCGCGGGGCGAAACGGCATATGCCGGCCAGCACCACCAGATAGCGCCCGTCCTCGGTTTCCGAAAAGCTCACGATCCGGCCGGCGCAGCCGACCCCGCGCAGCGCCGGCGGCTCGGCCGCGTCGGCCGGCTGGACCATGCCGATCAGCCGGCGCCCGGTTTTCAGCGCGTCCTCGAACATGGCCAGATAGCGCGGCTCGAATATGTTCAGCGGCAGCCGCCCGCGCGGCAGCAACAGCGCGTCGGAGAGGGGAAAGACCGGCAGGCTCTCCGGCAGATCGGCGAGGCTGAATTGGCGGGCCATCGGCGCTTCAGGCGAAGATCATCGACGATAGCCGGCGCCGCCCCTTCAGCGCGACCGGGTCCTTTTCGCCAAGGCTGTCGAAGATCTTGAAAAGCTGGGCGCGGGCCGCGCCCTCGCTCCATTCGCGGTCGCGGCGGAACAGCTCCAGCAATTCCTCGATCGCCGCCTCGGCCTCGCCGCCGCCCATCAGCGCCAGCGCCAGATCGAAACGGGTCTGGTGGTCGGCGGGGTTCGCCTCCAGCTTCGCGCGCAGCTCCGCGGCCTCCCCGGCGCCCTCGGCCTGTTCGGCGAGGTCGAGCTGGGCGCGCACCGCGACCAGCGCCGGATCGTTGGCGATCTCCGCGGGCGCGTCGTCCAGCGCGGCGCGGGCCTGATCGGGGCGCCCGGCGGCGGCGAAGACCCGCGCCAGCCCGGCGCGGGCGCGGGCGTTGGCGGGTTCGGCCTCGGTCACGGCGGCGAAAGTCTCCAGCGCGTCCTGGATCGCGCCTTCCTCCAGCATCTGGTCGGCGGCGTCCAGCGCCTCGGCGATGCCGTCGGCCTCGGCCGCGCCGGCCGCGCCTTCGGCCGCGACGCGCTTGACAAAGGCCGTGATCTCGGAGGGCGGCAGCGCGCCCATGAACCCGTCAACCGGCCGGCCGCCGACAAAGGCGAAGACCGCCGGAATCGACTGCACCCTGAGTTGCGAGGCGAATTGCGGGTTCTGGTCGATGTCGATCTTGACCAGCTTCGCCTTGCCCTTTTCGGCGCGCACCGCCTGTTCCAGCGCCGGGCCCAGCGTCTTGCAGGGGCCGCACCATTCGGCGTGGAAATCGACGATCACCGTCGCCTGTTTCGAGGCTTCGATCACGTCCGCCATGAAGCTGGCGTCGGTTCCGTCCTTGATCAGGTCCCCGGCGGCCTCGGGCGCCGCGTCATTGGTTCCGAGATTGAGCATTTCGGCCTCTCCATCCGTTTAAGAGGACATAGTGCGTTCGGGGGCGGAAGGACAATGGCTCAGCCCGCCTTTTCGGCCTCCCGCGCCGCAGCGATCGCCTCCAGCGCGTCGAAATCGACCTCTTCGCCCTCATGGCCGGTCGCGGCGAGGAAGCGGAGGAAATCCGCGCGCGAGATGGGCAGCGTCGCCTTGTTGTGAAGGGGATGGAAGTTCAGCGGCTCGCGCTTCATCATCTGCGCGTCGAGGATGAAGCGGACCCTGCGCTCCCGGTCGTTCAGCAGCGCGAAGGCGGTGACGGAGCCCGGGCGCACGCGAAGCGTCTCCCACAGCAACTCCGCCGAAGCGAAGGAGAGCCGGCGCATGCCGATTTCCTTCTCCAGATCCGCTATCCTGATCTGGCGCGAGCCGAGACAGGAGACAAGCGCCAGCCCGCCCTTGCGGTCCTTCAGGAACAGATTCTTCGTATGCGCGCCCGGCAGGACGCTTTTCACATCTCGGCTTTCCTCGACGGTGAAGACCGCCTGATGGCGATGGATTGGCGCGGGAACGCCGAGCCCGGCAAGATATTCGACAAGCCGGGCCTCGCCCGCGCGCTGTTCTTCATCCGGTTCGGACTCCATTCCGCTTCCCCTTCGTCGATTTCCGGCGGGCCTGTCGCTAACCTGCCGAATGGCGCTTGCCAAGCGTCGGAGAATCCTTATAAGGCGCGTCTGTCTGACGATGCGGGCGTAGCTCAGGGGTAGAGCACAACCTTGCCAAGGTTGGGGTCGTGAGTTCGAATCTCATCGCCCGCTCCAGACATTCCGGTGATTTGCAGGATGATGATCGCCCATTCGGGCGGGATCGTTGCGCTTGACGCGCTTCGGCGCAGCGGACAGGCTGTCGGGACTTCATTCTGACACCGGGATTTCATGCGCAAATACACCCCTCGCGAGATGCTGGAGAAACTGGTCGGCTTTCCGACCGTCTCCCGCGATTCGAACCTGCCGCTGATCGACTTCGCGGAGGCGTATCTGACCGGCCATGGCGTGAAATGCCGCCGCGTATATGACGAGACCGGGACCAAGGCCAATCTTTATGCGCTGGTCGGGCCGGAGGCGCCGGGCGGGGTTGTGCTTTCGGGCCATACCGATGTGGTGCCGGTGGACGGGCAGGACTGGCTCACCGACCCTTTCACCGTGGTGGAGAGGGACGGCAGGCTTTACGGCCGCGGGACCTGCGACATGAAGGGCTTCGACGCGCTGGCGCTGGCGCTGGTCCCCGACATGCTGGCCGCAGGGATGAAACGCCCGGTGCAGATCGCGCTGTCCTATGACGAGGAGGTCGGTTGCCGCGGCGCCCCGCACATGATCGCCGAAATGCGCGAGACCATGCCCCCTGCCGCCGCCGTGATCGTCGGCGAGCCTTCGCTGATGAAAGTGGTGACGCAGCACAAGGGCTCCGTCGGGCTGACGACCCATGTCCACGGCTTCGAGGTGCATTCGAGCCTGATGCATACCGGCGTCTCCGCGGTGATGACCGCGGCGCGGCTGGTGAACTGGATGCGCGAGCGGACGGAGGAGAATCAGGCGCGGGCCGCCGCGGCCTCGCCCTTCGAGCCGCCGTTCACCACGCTTCATGTCGGGGTGATCAAGGGCGGCACGGCGCATAACATCACCGCGAAGGATTGCGAATTCGCCTCGGATTTCCGGGTCTGTCCGCCGGAGACGCCGGAGGAATGGCGCCGGCGCTACGAAGCCTTCGCCGGGGAGGTCGAGGCCGATATCCGGAAGATCCGCCCCGAGGCGCGGATCGAGGTGATCATGCGGATGATGAACCCGCCCTGCCTGCGCGAAGAGGCGGGCGCGGCCGAGGCGCTGGCCCGTTCGCTCACCGGCGACAACAGCCTCAATGTCGTCTCCTACGGCACCGAGGCCGGGCAGTTTCAGGAAGGGGGCTATTCCACCTGCATCTGCGGGCCGGGCTCGATCGAACAGGCGCATCAGCCGAACGAATATATCTCCGTCGCGCAGTTCGAGGCCGGCGAGGCCTTCATCCGCCGGCTGATCGAGCGGCTGAAAACCTGATGGCCGTGCTCAACAGCATCGCCGCGCTTCAGCCGGACATGCTGGAATGGCGTCATGATTTCCACCGCCATCCCGAGCTTGAATTCGATGTTCGGCGCACCGCCGCCATCGTCGCCGCGAAGCTGCGCGAATTCGGCTGCGACGAGGTGGCGGAGGGGATCGGCCGCGCCGGCGTCGTCGGCCTGATCCGGGGGCGCGGGCAGGGCTCCGGCCGGGTGATCGGCCTGCGCTCCGACATGGACGCGCTGCCGATCCAGGAGGCGACCGGCGCCGCCCACGCCTCCACCGCGCCGGGGAAGATGCACGCCTGCGGCCATGACGGCCATATGGCGATGCTGCTGGGCGCGGCGAAATATCTGGCGGCGACCCGCAATTTCGACGGCGCCGTCGCGCTGATCTTCCAGCCGGCCGAGGAGGAGGGCGCCGGCGGCGAGAAGATGGTGCGGGACGGCCTGATGGAGCGTTTCGGGATCGCCGAGGTCTACGGCATGCACAACATGCCCGATCTGCCCGTGGGCCGGTTCGCCATCCGGCCGGGGCCGATGATGGCGGCGACGGATGAATTCGCCATCACCTTCACCGGCAGGGGCGGCCACGCCGCGAAGCCGCATTTCTGCGTCGATCCGACCCTCGCCGCCTGCCAGTTCATCCGCGCGGCGCAATCGGTGGTCTCGCGCAATCTCGATCCGGTCGGCATGATGGTGGTGACGATCTGTTCTCTGACCACGGCCGAAAGCTACAACGTGATCCCGCAGACCGCGCGGATGACCGGCACGATACGCTCCTACGCCGAGGATCATCGCGCCATGGCGAGGGCGCGGATCGACGAGCTGGCGGCCGGGATCGCCGCCGCCGCCGGGGCCTCCGCCGCGGTCGAGTGGATTCCGGGCTATCCGGCGGTGGTGAACGATCCGGCCCGCGCCGCCTTCCTCGCCGATATCGCCGAGGAGATCGCCGGCGGCTGCGTCCGCGATGCGCCGCCTCTGCTGGGCGCGGAGGATTTCGCCTATATGCTGCGCGCGCGGCCGGGGGCGATGATCCTGATCGGCAACGGCCCCTCCGCCGCCTGTCACCATCCCGCCTATGATTTCGCCGACGAGACCATGCCCGCCGGCGCCTCCCTCTGGGCGCGCCTCGCCGAACGCGCGCTGCCGCTGAGCTGAAAGGATAGAAAGATGCCGACGATCAACCGTTTCGCCGATCTTCACGACGAGATCACCGCCTGGCGGCGCGACATCCACGAAAACCCGGAGCTTCAGTTCGAGGTGCGTCGCACCGCCGGGCTGGTCGCCGCGAAGCTGAAGGAATTCGGCTGCGACGAGGTGGTCGAGGGGATCGGCAGGACCGGCGTCGTCGGCGTCATTCGCGGCAAGGGGAAGGGCGGCAGGGTGATCGGCCTTCGCGCCGATATGGACGCGCTGCCGATCGAGGAGGCGACGGGCGCGGGGCACGCCTCGAAAACGCCGGGCGTGATGCACGCCTGCGGCCATGACGGGCACACGGCGATGCTGCTCGGCGCGGCGAAATATCTGGCCGAGACCCGGAATTTCGACGGGACCGCGGTGGTGATCTTCCAGCCGGCCGAGGAGGGCGGCGGCGGTGGGCGCGAGATGGTCAATGACGGGATGATGGAGCGGTTCGGGATCGAGGAGGTCTACGGCATGCACAACATGCCCGGCACCCCGCTCGGCCATTTCGCGATCCGCCCCGGACCGCTGATGGCGGCGGCGGATCTTTTCGAGATCGAGGTGACAGGGCGCGGCGGCCACGCCGCCATGCCGCATAAATCGGTCGACACCACGCTGGTGGCGGCGGAGATCGTGGTCGCGCTCCAGTCCATCGCCGCGCGCAATCTCGATCCGGTGGAGACGCTGGTGATCTCGGTCGCCTCCTTCCAGACCGAGACGACCACCTATAACGTCATCCCCGACAGCGTGCTGATGAAGGGCACGGTGCGCACCTACAAGCCCGAGGTGCAGGATATGGCCGAGCGGCGCATGGGCGAGATCGCGGAGAATATCGCGAAAGCCTTCGGCGCAACCGCGAAGCTGAACTATATCCGCAACTACCCGGCGACGGTGAACGGAGAGGAGCAGACCCGCAAGGCGGTGGAGGTCGCGACCCGCATCGTCGGCGCCGACAAGGTCAACGCCGATACGCCGCCGGTGATGGGGGCGGAGGATTTCTCCTTCATGCTGAACGCGCGGCCGGGCGCCTTCATCTTCATCGGCAATGGCGACACCGCGAATGTCCATCACCCGGAATATGACTTCAACGACGAGGCGATCCCGGTCGGCTGCTCCTACTGGGCGAAGCTGGTGGAGGAGCTGATGCCGGCGGCTTGAGCCGCGCTTTCACCCGTGCCATAGCCGGCGCGCTGAGACTTCAGTCCCCGCGCCCAAGGAGTGCCGCCCATGACCGTCAATGCGCCGCGCGGCGTCGTCGCGCCCAATTTCACCCCGTTCAACGACGATCTGACGATCGCCAACGACCTCTATATCGAGCATGCGCTGGCGCTGCTCGATGAAGGCTGCGCCGCGCTCGCGCCCTTCGGCACCACGGGGGAGGCGACATCGGTCGGCATCGACGAGCGGATCGCGACGCTGGCGGCGCTGATCGCGGCCGGGGCCGACCCGGCGGCGCTGATTCCGGGGACCGGACTCACCAGCCTCGCCGACACCGCGCGGCTGACGCGGGCCTGTCTCGACATGGGTTGCGCCGGGGCGATGGCCTTGCCGCCCTTCTATTACAAGAATGTGCCGGAGGACGGGCTTTACGCCTATTACGCGCGGCTGATCGAAGCTGTCGATCATCCCGGCTTCCGGCTCTATCTCTACCACATCCCGCAGGTTTCCGGCGTCGGGCTGCCGATCTCGCTGGTCAAGCGGCTCTTCGCCGATTTCGAGGAGGTCGTCGGCATCAAGGACAGTTCCGGCGACTGGGCGAACACCGAGGCGCTTCTGGGGATCGAGGGGCTGATCGTCTATCCGAGCGCGGAATCGGCGCTGGACAAGGCGCTGCCGCTCGGCGCGCCGGGCTGCATCACCGCGACGGCCAATCTGAACGCCGCCGCCATCGCCGCGCTGATCGCCGCCTGGGACGAGGACCCGGCGAAAGCCGCCGGACTTCAGGGGCCGGTGACCGCCTTCCGTCAGGCGGTGGCGAAAGGGCCGCTGATCGAGGCGCAAAAGAGCGTCAAGGCGCATCTGACCGGAGAGCCGCGCTGGGCCAATGTCCGCCCGCCGCTGATCAACGCCGATCCGGCCGCAGGCGCGGCGCTGGCGCGGGAGCTTGGCCTGACCTCGTGAGCGGATGGGACGTCGCCGTCATCGGCGCGGGCGCGGCCGGGCTTTTCGCCGGCGCCCGCGCGGCGGCGCGGGGGCGGCGGGTTCTGGTTCTGGACCATGCCGACAAACCGGCCGAGAAGATCCGCATCTCCGGCGGCGGGCGCTGCAATTTCACCAATCTCCATTGCCGGCCGGAAGCGTTTCTTTCGGAAAACCCTCGCTTCTGCGTCTCGGCGCTTGCGCGCTACACCCAGCACGATTTCATCGCGCTGGTGGAGGCGCACGGGGTCGGCTGGCATGAAAAGACGCTGGGCCAGCTTTTCTGCGACGGGCGCTCCGGCGCGATCATCGACATGCTGCTGGCGGAGCTCGCGGGCGCCGGCGGGGTCTTGCGCCTGTCCGAGAGGATCGAGCGCGTGGTTCAGACGGAGGAGGGGTTCCGCCTCGTCACCTCGCGCGGCGTCGCCGATTGCGCTTCGCTGATCGTCGCCACCGGCGGCAAGTCGATCCCGAAGATAGGCGCCACCGGCTTCGCCTATGACCTCGCCCGCCAGTTCGGGCTGGAGGTGACCGAGACCCGCCCCGCGCTGGTTCCGTTCACGCTGGAGCCGGGACTGCTTGCGCGGCTCGCCCCGCTGCGCGGCGTCGCCGCCGATGTCGAGGCGAGGGCCGGCGGCGCCGGCTTTCAAGAGGCGATGCTCTTCACCCATCGCGGGCTTTCCGGCCCGGCGATGTTGCAGGTCTCCTCCTATTGGCGCGAAGGGGAGGCGCTGCGGATCGCCTTTGGCGGCGCGGAGGAGGTCTTCGCCGCGCTCCGGGCGGCGCGGGCCGAAAACGGGCGGCGCGCGCTTCGCACCGTGCTGGCCGGTTTCCTGCCGAAGGCGCTGGCCGACTGGCTGGAGGCGGAGGCGGGCGAAGGGCGCAACCTCGCCGATCTTTCCGACAGGCGCCTGCGCGAGATCGCCGGAATGATCGCCGCATGGGAGATCAGGCCGGTCGGCACCGAGGGCTACCGCACCGCCGAGGTGACGCTGGGCGGCGTCTCCACCGCCGGGCTCGACGGGCGGAGCATGGCGGCGAAGGCCGCGCCGGGGCTGCATTTCATCGGCGAGGCGGTGGATGTGACCGGCTGGCTCGGCGGCTATAATTTCCAGTGGGCCTGGTCTTCGGGATTTGCGGCGGGGGAGGCGGTCTGAAAAAGGGCCGCCCCGGCGCGCGGCCGGGGCGGCCGGGCTCAGGCGGCCTCCGACAATGTCGCGATGGCGGCCAGCGCGGCGCGGGCCGCCTCCTCTCCTTTCAGCACGAAATGACGGGCGCAGAACGCCTCATGCGCCTCGGTCTCCTGAAACTGATGCGCGGTCAGCACGACCGAGAAGATCGGGACCTCGGTCGCTAGCTGCGCCTGCATCAGCCCGGAGACCACCGTCTCCGCGACGAATTCATGCCGGTAAACGCCGCCATCGACGACGAAAGCCGCGCCGATGATCCCGGCGTCGCGCCCGCTTCGCGCCAGTTTCTGCGCCAGAAGCGGAATTTCGAACGCGCCGGGAACGTCGAAGATATCGGCGACCGCCGCGCCATTGGCGCGCCGCGACAGCTCGTCGAGAAAGCCGATACGGGCCTGATAGACGATGCGCGCATGCCAGCGCGCCTGCACGAAGGCGAAGCGAAGGGTGGA
>JBKECG010000297.1:0-2686 GCA_047974395.1 Pikeienuella sp.
AGGCGTCGAATTCCTCGAATTTCCGCTGCAACTCCAGCGCGACGCCGCTGCTGATCGCGTTCATCTTCTGCGGGCGGTTGATGGTGAAGACCGTGGTGCGGCCTTCCTCGCGAACTTCAACTTCGCTCATTTGCAGTCTCCCTTCTCCATATTCATTTCGCATCACTGATCAGCATCCGCGCGTCCACCGCGACGCAGCCTTCGCCGGCCTCTCCGACCAGCACCGGCTTGGCGTCACGCGCCTGAAACCCCGGCCCCAGATCATGGACCAGCCAGCTTGTGCGCGAGATCGCCTCGGCCAGCGCCTCGACATCCAGCGCGCCGGCGCCGCGATAGCCCGCAAGCAGGGGCGCGACCTTCAGCCCGGCGATCATCTCGCGCGCCTCGGCGACGGAGACCGGCGCGCTGGCCATGGCCACGTCGCGCAGAAGCTCGATCAGCACGCCGCCGGCGCCGACCATGATCATCGGGCCGAACTGCGCGTCATTGCGCGCGCCGATGAACATCTCCTGCTTGCCGGACTTCATCTCCTGCACCAGCCAGCCGTCGATCCGCGCGCCGGGGCGGGCCTTCGCCACGTCAACCTGCATCCGCGCCACGGTCCCGGCGACCGCCTCGGGCGTCTCCAGCCCGAGCGCGACGCCGCCCGCATCGGATTTGTGGACGATATCGTCGGAGACGACCTTCACCACGAAGGGCGCGTCCATCCTGCGCGCGGCCGCCTCGGCCCCCGCCGCGTCGGCCGCGACCTCGCCGCGATTGACCGGCACGCCGTAACTTGCGAGGGCGCGCTTGGCCTCCTCCTCGCCATAGGCCCCGGCGCGCATCGGCTTCGGCGCCGGCAGGTCGGCGGGGCGCGCTGGCGTCTCCCGCGGCGCCAGATTCAGGAACTGGCGATAGCCGGCGACGACGCGCACCGCCTCGTCAAGGCTGTCCGAATAGAACCAGCCGCGCTCGCGCAGCATGGCCCGGGCCGCGTCGCCCGCCTGCCCCGGCTGGAGCACGATCAGATGCGGGCGCTCCTTCCCCTCGGCCCTGGCCGCCTCGGCCCCGTCGACGATGCCGGCGCAGATCAGCCGCACATCCGGCGCGGTGGTGATCGGGGCGAGGACGAAGCCGACCTCTTCATCCTTCATCAGCGCGCGCATCGCGGTTTCCGCCACCGCGACCGAACCCCCGACATTGGAGGCGCCCATGTCAATCGGGTTCGCCTTCGCCTTCTGGGCGGAGAACATCCCGGCCAGCGCGGCGACGGTGCCCTCGGAGAATTCGGCGACGGAGACGCCGTGATCGGTCAGCCGGTCCGCAGTGATCGCGCCGCCGCCGCCCGAAGTGGTCAGGATCGCCGTCTCGGCGGTTTTCGTGCGCGGGAATTCGGCGAGGCAGGCGGCGAGCATGATCATCGCGTCGGTGTCATCCAGCAGCGTGATCCCGGTTTCGCGGCAGGCCGTGGCGAAGGCTTCGTAGCTGCCGGCGAGGCTGGCGGTGTGCGAGAAGGCCGCCGCGGCGCCGAACTCCGTCCGCCCCGCCTTCACCGCCAGCACCGGTTTGCCCGCCGCATGGGCGCGGCGCGCGGCGGCGAGGAAGCGTTCGGCGTTCTTCACCCCCTCGATATAGGTGCAGATCACTTCGGTCGTCGGGTCGGCGATCAGGAAATCCATGAAGTCGCAAAGATCGAGATCGGCCTGATTGCCGATCGAGAAACAATGCGAAAAGCCGATGCCGCGGGTCTGGGCGCGATCGAAGATCGTCGCCATCAGCGCGCCGGACTGGCTGACCATGCCGATCCTGCCGAGCGGCAGCTTGTCCACATAAAGCGCCGGCGAGGCGCAGAGCACCAGCTTGTTGACAGGGCTGATCAGGCCGAGGCAGTTCGGCCCGATCAGGCGCATGCCGCCGGCGCGGGCGACCTCGACGATCTCCCGCTCCAGCGCCGCGCCTTCGTCGCCGGCGTCTGAAAATTGCGCGGTGATGATGATCGCGGCCTTCGTTCCCGCATCCGCGCAGGCCTGAACCGCCGCCTTCACCGAATCGCGCGGCACCGCCATCACCGCCATGTCCGGCGGCGTCGGGGTCTTGTCGATGGAGGGATAGGCCTTGATGCCGAGCAGCGATTCGCGCTTCGGGTTGATCGGATATATCGCGCCGTCATAGCCATGCTGAACCAGAAAGTTATAGAGTCTCCCCCCGAATTTTGTCAGGTCTTCGGAGGCGCCGATCACGGCGACGGATCGCGGCGCCAGCAGCGTTTCGACATCACTGGGCGCGGCGTGGAGGGCGTTCGTCATTCTGCGGTTCCTCGTTCTGATTTCCGGCGCGCGGCTGCGGCGCGCGCGGTTTCGCGATAGGCGATGATGCGATCCTTGAGACCCGGACGCGCGGCCGAGCGCACAAGATTGGCGAGATCGGAGTCGACAAGGTGGTCCGGCTCCGCCAGCGCGCCGCGTATCGAGGAGTCGGTCACGGGCTCCAGCCGCGCGGCGACGGCGGTCTCCTCCTCCAGCGCCGCCGCGATCTCCCCCTCAGCGACCACGCGCGAGACGAGGCCGAGCGCGCCGGCCCGCGCCGCGTCGATCTCCGCGCCGGAGGCGATCAGTTGCGCCGCCTCCTCCGCGCCCATGCGCAAGCCCAGCCGCCGTGAACCCAGCACCAGCCCGAACCCGGCGCCGGGAAAGCTGAACCGCGC
>JBKECG010000411.1:0-15402 GCA_047974395.1 Pikeienuella sp.
CCAGCGTGTGCATCTCGTCGATGAAAAGCACGATCTCGCCCGCCGCGGCCTGCACTTCGGAGAGTACGGATTTCAGCCGCTCCTCGAACTCGCCGCGATATTTCGCGCCGGCGATCAGCGCGCCCATGTCGAGCGCCATCAGCCGCTTTTCGACAAGGCTCTCGGGCACATCGCCATTGACGATGCGGAGCGCCAAGCCCTCGGCGATGGCGGTCTTGCCGACGCCGGGCTCGCCGATGAGCACCGGATTGTTCTTGGTGCGCCGGGAAAGCACCTGGATGGTGCGCCGGATCTCCTCATCGCGGCCGATCACCGGGTCGAGCTTGCCGATCCGCGCGTCCTCGGTCAGGTCGCGGGCGTATTTCTTCAGCGCCTCGAAATTGCCCTCCGCGCCGGCGCTGTCGGCGGTGCGGCCGCGTCGAAGGTCGTTGATGGCGGAGTTCAGCGCCTGCGGGGTCAGCCCGGCGGCGGCCAGCGCCTTGCCGGCCTCGGTGGATTTCGCCAGCGCCAGCGCGGTCAGAAGCCGCTCGGCGGTCACATAGGAATCGCCCGCCTTTTCGGCCAGCTTCTCCGCCTCGACCAGCGCCTTCGCGGCGGCGCCGTCCATGTAGAGCTGCCCGTCGCCGCCCTCGACCGCGGGCAGGCGCGCCAGCGCCGCCTCCACGGCGACGCGCGCGGCGGCGGGGTCGGCGCCGGCGCGCTGGATCAGGGCGCTGGCCGCGCCCTCCTTGTCGTCCAGCATCGCCTTCAGCAGATGTTCGGGAAGAAAGCGCTGATGGTTCTCCCTCAGCGCGATGGTCTGCGCCGCCTGAATGAATCCGCGCGCGCGATCGGTGAACTTGTCCAAGTTCATGTATCGTCCTCCAAGCCCGGCCTTCGGGGCGTCCGAAGCCCGCCCGCAGACCGTCTTTCCATGTGATCTGACGCCCGAAAGGCGCGTCTCCTCACATGTGGTGTTTGCGCAACGGCCGCTCAAGGGCGGGCGGAGGGGATTGTCGGGAACCGGGACGGGGAAAGGAAGACGAAAACCGGCGGCGGCCCGGATGCGGCCGCCGCGCGGGGCGCCTTCAGTAGTTCATGTAGCGGTGAAAGGCGTGGGCGATGATATCCTCACGCTTCAGCCCGATCGCGGCCAGTTCCTCGTCCGACAGGTCATGAAGCCGGCGGGCCTCCATCCCGGCGCGGACCGCCCCGTTCATTTCCCAGACATGGCGCGCGAATTTCGCAAGCGCGGCGCCGACTTTCCCCACGATCCCCTCGGCGGCGCCGGCGCGGATCGGTTCATGATGCGTGAACGACATCGGAAATCCTCTTGTTTACGGTTGAAGATCTCCTCCCAGTGCCGTCAATGTTGCATTGCAACATCGGCTTGGCAACGCGCCCGCGCGCAAGGCCGCGATGCCCGGGGCGCATGAAGAACGCCCCGTTGCGCCGCCGCCGCCCTGTGAATAGCTAAGACGCAGCACATGACCGGTACGGAGGGTCGCCACGTGCCGACGGATATGGGCGCAGTCTGGGATTGCGCGATGCTGCGCTGGCGGCCGGCGATCGGCGACCCGACGCTGATGGGCTGGCTGACCGTGGCCGGCTATTTCGCCGCCGCCGCGCTGGCCCTGTTCGCGACGCGCGCGGCGCTTCGCGGGCGCGACCGGGCCGAGCGGCTGTTCTGGATCGCCTGCTGCGCCGGTTTTCTCTTCCTCGGGGTCAACAAGCAGCTGGATCTCCAGTCGCTGCTGACCGCGATCGGCCGCTGCGTCGCGCAGATCCAGGGCTGGTACGAGGACCGCCGGGCGGTCCAGGCGGAGTTCATCCTCGTCATTCTCGCCGCCTGTGGGGCGCTTTTCGCCGTTTTCGCCTGGGCGCTGCGCAAAAGCCTGCGGCGCAACTGGCTGGCGCTGCTCGGCGCGGCGATGATCGCCGGCTTCATTCTGGTGCGCGCGGTCGGCTTTCACCATGTAGACGCCGCGCTCGGGCTCCGCTTCGGGGGCTGGCGGCTGAACTGGATCCTGGAGCTTGGCGGGATCGCCATCTTCTCGCTCGGCGCGCTGAAAAGGATCGCCGCGCCGCGCGCGCCGCTGAGCGGCCCCGATCAGAGCCGCTGATAGGGATGCAGATCGCGCAGCGGCGATATGCCATGC
This sequence comes from Pikeienuella sp., assembly GCA_047974395.1. Lineage (GTDB taxonomy): Bacteria > Pseudomonadota > Alphaproteobacteria > Rhodobacterales > Rhodobacteraceae > Pikeienuella. Next base: position 2,139 of record JBKECG010000411.1, read on the forward strand.
GTGTCGTCGCGCGGGCTGTCCAGATGCGTGCGATCGCTGCTCGGCAGCATGCCATAGGCATCGCGGTAGAGCTTGCGGAAATGGGAATAGGACTGGAATCCGCACAGAAAGCTGATCGAGGTGATGTCCAGATCGGTGGATTTGATCAGTTTCCGCGCCCGCGCCAGCCGTATCCTGCGAAAGAAGGTGGAGGCGCTGCACTCGAAGCTGCGCATGAACAGGCGGTCGAGCGTGCGGCGCGAGATCCCGACCTCTTTCGCGACGCTGACCATGGTGCCCGGCTCCCGTATCCGCGACTCCATGAGATGGCAGGCGCGGCGGACGATCTCGGGCACGCCATTGATCTGCGAGGTGAACATGTCCTCAAGATCCGCGCTCTGATCGCGCCGGTTGCTGTAGATCATGATGCTGGCCGCGCGGTCGGCGACCGCCTGGCCGAACAACTCCCCGACAAGGCGCAGCACCATGTCGACGCAGGAAATCCCCCCGGCGCAGGTCATCCGCTGGTTCGAGAAGGTGAATATCTTCCGCACGAACCGCACTTTCGGGAACAGCGTCGCGAAGACCGGCAGGCTGTTGAAATGCGCGGTCGCCGGGCGCTCGTCCAGCAGCCCGGCCCGGGCGAGGAAATACACCCCGGTCTCGATCCCGCCGATCAGCTTTCCGCGTCGGGCCGCCGCCCGGATCAGGCCGATGACGGCCGGCGTGTCATAGCGATCGAAATTGAAGCTGGCGCAGACCATGAGCGCGTCGAACCGGCCCAGGTCGCGCAGATGGACCGGCGCCTCCAGCGCCATGCCGTTGCTGGCGAACACCGTGGACTTGTCCAGATGCGCAAACTCCCATGAAAAGCGGCGCTCCGGGAAGAGCGAGTTCGTGATCCGCATGATCTCGACCGTGGCTATGGCCGCGAGCATCGAATAACCAGGCACCAGGACGATGGCGACGTGATACAAGATCAGCTTCCCGGAAATTTCCGACCGCCAGCGAAGCGGACAGGTAGCGATGTAATTGACGACATCGGGCGGCGATCCGCAACCGGTCTCGGGCGACCGGAATCCCACACGCCCCGGGGTGTTGCGCAATGATTCATTTAGATGACAGTATCGTGACAAAACTGCGCCGCAGATCGAAGATTCGGGAGGAGATCGCGATATGGTGAGAAAAGCGTTGCTGGCGGGGGCCGCCTGTCTGATCGGGTGGTCGGGGGTCGTTTTCGCCGCCGACTACCCCGCCAAACCCATCGAGCTTGTCGTGCCGTCGAAGGCCGGCGGCTCCACCGACGCCACCGCCCGCATCTTCGCCGAGATCGCCGAGAGCAAGTTCGACGGCTTCAAGTTCGTCATCAACAATATCGGCGGCTCCGGCGGCCAGAAGGGTTTCGAGGCGATCGCCCGGGCCGAGCCGGACGGCTACACGATCGGCATGGTGTTCACGCCGCAGCTGGTCGCGCATATCGCCGCCGGGCGCACCCAGTACACGCTGGAGAGCTTCCACGTCATCGGCAACACCGCCGAGGACGCCGGCATCGTCGCGGTGCCGAAGGACAGCCCGATCGCGACCCTCGCCGATCTCGCCGGGGCCTCGGCCGAGTCGCCCGCCACCGTCGCGGTGAACGGCATCGGCTCGGATGATTTCCTCGCCGCGAAAGCCTTCGAGGAAGCCGCCGGCGTCAGCTTCAACCTGCTGCCGACCAAGGGCTCGACCGAGCAGAAGGCCGGCATTCTCGGCGGCCATGTCGACGCCTCGTTCATGAACCTTTCCCAGATGATCGCGCAGCATCAGGCCGGCGACGCCCGGATCATCGCCGTCCTGACCGAGGAGCGCAGCGCGCTCCTGCCCGATGTTCCGACCGCGAAGGAGCAGGGCTTCGAGGTGCTGATGCGCGCCACCCGCGGCTTCGTCGCGCCGGCCGACGTCGATGCGGAGATCCTCGCGAAGCTCGACGGCATGCTCGCCGAGGTCATGGCCGACCCGGCCTTCATCGAGAAGGCGGGGGCGAGTTCGATCTACCTGATGCCGATGAACGGGCCTGATTACCTGTCCTATTTGCAGGATCTGCAGGCGGACACGCAGAAAGTCTACGACGCGGCGCCTTGGTGATGCGGAAGGCGACTTTCGACAGGCTCGTTCTCGCGGGCTTCGTCGTTCTGGCCGTGCTGCTCTATGTCAGCGCGGCCGATTTCAGCGGCATCGCGCAGAAGACCTCGGCGAAATACGTCCGTTTCCTCGCGATCTCCTTCGGCGGGCTCAGCCTTGTGCAACTGGCGCTGTCGCTGAAACGCGCGGCGGACGAGGAGGGTTTGAAGCTCTTTGAGCGGGCCGACCGGTTCTTCGGCCTGCTTGGCGCGTTGATCCTCTTCGCCATCGCCTTCGAGCCTCTGGGCTTCTTCATCCCGGCGGCGGTCTTCATCCCGGCGGTCGCCTTCCTGCTCGGCTATCGCAACCGGGCGGCGATCGCGCTGACCACGGCCGGGCTTCTCGGTTTCATCTATCTGATCTTCATCAAGCTGCTGGCGGTCAATCTGCCCGGCCCCGATTTCTGAGGCGAACGCCATGATGGAGCATATCGCGCTGGTTCTGGCGCCGGCGTCGCTGCTGACGATCGTGATCGGCGCCTTCGCCGGGGTCGCGGTCGGGGCGACGCCGGGCCTCACCGCGACCATGGCGGTCGGGCTGCTGGTGCCGTTCACCTATTCGATGGACCCGACGCTCGGCCTGATGCTGCTTGGCGGGATCTATTGCGGGGCGATGTATGGCGGGTCGATCCCGGCGATCCTGCTGAACGCGCCGGGAACCCCGGCGGCGGTGGCGACCGCGATCGAGGGCTATCCGATGAGCCGACAGGGGCGCGGCCGGCTGGCGCTGAAGGTCTCGGTCTTCGCCTCCTTCGCGGGCGGGGTCTTCTCGACCGTCGTCCTGCTCTTCTTCGCCCCGATCCTCGCCCGGCAGGCGCTGAATTTCGGCCCGCCCGAGACATTTCTTCTGGCGCTGATGGGGCTGGCCGGGATCGTCTCCATCGCCGACGAGGACACTTCGCTGGTCAAGGCGCTGATCGCGGGAATCCTCGGCATGATGATCGCGCTGATCGGCACGGACAACATGTCCGGCAGCCTGCGCTACACGTTCGGCTCGGTCGATCTGATCGACGGGATCGACTTCATGCCGGCGCTGATCGGCCTGTTCTCGATGATCCAGATGCTGGAGATCGCCGGCCAGCGGCGCGAGGCGCATCTCGACGCCTCGACCCTGGTGCGCGCGCAGGTTTCCGAACCGATGCCGAAAGGGGTCGGCAAGTTCATGGCGCTCGGGGCCGGAACCGGAACCGTGGTCGGCATCCTGCCGGGCGAAGGCGCGACCATCGCCGCCTTTCTCTCCTATAATTTCTCGAAACGACTCTCGCGCGCGAAACAGCTTTTCGGCAAGGGCGCGCCCGAGGGCATCGCCGCGGCCGAGGCCGGCAACAATGGCTGCGTCGGCGGCTCTCTGGTGCCGACGCTGACGCTCGGCATTCCCGGAAATTCGGTGGCGGCGGCGCTCATGGGCGCCTTCATCATCCATGGCATGATCCCCGGGCCGGACCTTTTCGCCGCCCATGCCGACCGGACCTATCCTTTCATCTATTCGCTCTTCGTCGCCAATATCGCCTTTCTCGTCATCGGGCTGAGCGTCGCGCCCTATCTGGCGCGGGTCGCGCTGATTCCGCCGGCGGTGATCGTGGCGACGGTCGGGGCCTTCGCGGTTCTCGGCTCCTATGCGCTCAACCAGTCGGTCTTCGACGTCTATCTGATGATCGGCTTCGCCTTTTTCGGCCTGATCCTGAAGAAGCTCGGCTATTCGCTGGAGGCGCTGATCCTCGGGCTGATCCTCGGGCCGATCGCGGAAAGCGGCTTCTCGCAGGGGATGATCATCGGCAAGGGCTCGCCCTGGATCTTCTTCGAAAGCCCGATCGCGAAAGTGATGTGGGCGATCATCCTGCTCCTGCTCGCACCGCCGCTGATCGCGCACGCCCGGCGCAGCTTCGGCAAGAGGCGGGAGGCGGAGCGGAGTTGACCAGCCTCACCGCCCCTTGGCGATGGCGGCTTCATAGAGCGCCTCGGCTATGAAAAGATCGAGATGGCCGCCACCGATATTCTTCAGCACGGTTATCTCCTCAGCTGTTCGTCGGCCGGGGCGGCGACCGGCGCAAAGCTCGAAATAGTCGGCGACGATATCTTGCGGCCGTAGCAGCCCGTTTGCAAGCGGATCGGCGACATCGCCGGAGCGTTCGCAGCCGAGGCGAGTATCGACGAAGAGGCGACCAGCGCGGCGAATGACCTCGTCATCGGCTTCGCGCATGCTGGGCAGATAGGATCCGATGAGATCGACATGCGCGCCAGGCTTCAGCCGCGCGCCGGCGATAATCGGGGATGTCGCCATCGTCACCGCGCTGACAATATCCGCTTCGGGCAACGCCTCGGCCGGAGCATCCACAACCTCGACCGAAAGCCCCTCCCCTGCGATCCCGGCGGCGAGCGCCTCGGCCCGGGAGCGGGTGCGGTTCCATAGCAGAACCCTGTCGATGCAAGGGCGCACCGTACGATGCGCGGCGATCACATGCGGCGCCAGCCCGCCCGCGCCGAGCACGCAGAGAACCCGCGCGTCGGGCCTCGCCAGAATATCGACGCCAAGCGCAGAATCGGCAGCCGTCTTCCGATAGGTGAGCGCCGCGCCGTCACAGGTCATCAGCGCCCGGCCGGTCCGCCCGTCAAAAAGCGCGACAAGTCCCTGCACCGAAGGTTCGGGCAAGGGCAGGCGGGGGTTTCCGGGAAAGACACCGACCATCTTCACCGCTATTGATCGCCCCGGCGACCATGCGGTGAGGTTGACGAACTGGCCTGCGTCGCCGCCCGGATCGTCATGCACGCCGGAATGCTTCATCGGCATCTCGCGCGTCGCATGGGCGCGGCGCAGCGTCTCGACCGCCATCCGCCAGTCCAGCGCGCCGTAAAGCGCGACTTCATCAAGATATATCATCCCCGCACCTCAGGCCGCCGAAGCGGCTGCGACGCCTGACCGGGGCGCGAACTCAAGGGCCGTATCCGCACGATAACGCTCGATCTGCCGCGCCGTCTCCTCGGCTGACCATCCGAGCGGGCCAGCGGCGATTCGCGCCGCCTCCTCAACCACGCCAAGGCCCAGGTCTTCTTCCCAACCGACCGGCAGGCGGCGGCGCAATATCCCAGCGAGCGTGCGCGCCTGCTCCTTCTCGATGGTCCAGAGCACGGAGGTTTCCGAGACCCGATCCCCCTCCGGCACCAGACGCGCGCCATAATCTATCTCGCGCTTCGGACCCGAAGGGGCCAGCCGTCGGGCGACAGCGCGGGTAAGACGACGGCCTGCGTCGCGATGAGTCATCAGCAAGCCGCCGGTGAAGGCAAAATAATTCGGCATTCCGCGGTCGCTCAGATCGTGCTCCCTGGTTCTCGGCCCGCCCATCAGCGCGTTGTCGCTGCGGGTGCGCGGCCGCGCGCCGGCCCAGGAATAGAGCACGTCGCCGCGATCGAGGCGGATCTTCGGAAACAGCATGTTCCATTCCCGCAGGATGGACTGGATCTCCTCTTCCGTAGCGCGGAAATTCTCCGGCGCGCCGGTCGCCGGCGTGTCCCAGGGGCCGATATAGTGCAGATCGCCCCAAGGGATCAGATAGAAAGCCATACCGGTGCTGGTCACCGTCTCCAGCCCGTAGCCGCGCAGATGCTCGGGCAGGCGGGCGACGATATTGGTTCCCTTCGCGCCGGAATTGAGCAGAGGCCCATCCGGCCCGGCGAGGCCGGTGACCTCATCGACCCAGACCCCCGCGCAGTTCACCACCGCACGCGCGCTGACCTTACGACCATGGCCAAGACCGCCCAGAGTCACGCTCCAGAACTCGCCATCCCGTTCCAGCCCGCTCACGGGCGTGTAATTATGCGCCTCCAGTCCAATTTCGCGCGCCTTGACGATGGTGTCCATGATCAATCGTTCGGGCCAAATGAACTGGTATTCGTCAAAGCAGATCGCGCCGCGGATCCTGTCCAGGCCCGACAATCCCTGAAGCGCCGGCAGCTTGCGCGCCTCCACCGCCGAAAGAAACCGGGGCGAGAGCGGCACCTTGCCGCCGTCGAAAGCCGCCATCAACCGGAACGCCAGCCGCGCGCGCCAGGCCGGCACCGCGTTTTCGGGCGTCAGGGGCACGATGAAATCCAGCTTCCTCACCCGCTCCGGCGAGCTTTGCACGAACTCGCTCCGCCCCCGCATCGCACGCCGGGCGAGTTCGATGCAGCGGAGGCCGAATTTCGGGTTCAGCACAAAGGCCGCGATCGAATTGGCCGCAGGAGAGAAATAGCTGAGCCCGCAATGCTGGAGCCGGGATGTCCGGCTGCTGGTGCCGCCGCCATAATCGCCACGCTCGGCGAGCAAGGTCCGGTAGCCGGCGGCGGCAAGGTGCTGGCCCGCCGCCGCAGCGATGGTCCCGCCACCGACAACGACGACGTCATAGGGCGTTTCACTCATGGCGACCTCCGCTTTCCTGTTCAGATCCGTTCAAAGAGTCCGGCACAGCCGCATCGCGTCCAGAAACGCCGCATGCGCGTCTCGCGAGGATACGGCGTCGCCGATGCGATAAAGGTCGAAACGGCCGCCGGCGCGTTCGACCGGCGGTTTGTGATTTCCGGCGGCGAAGCTGCGCAACTCGATCAACCCATCATTACGAGAGGCCGGGCGAGCGGAGAAGTAAAGATCGTCCACCGGCAGGGTGCCGTGTTCGATATAGACCCGATCACAGGTGATCGTCTCCGCCTGATAGGTATAGGCGTTCTCCAGCGTCACCTCCAACTGGTTGCCCTTGCGGCGGATCGCCTTCATCTGCCGGTCCGGCAGAAGGCGGGCTCCGGCCCTGTACAACTCCTCCAGCACGAAGGGGCGCTCCATGCTCGTGGTCTCCATCGCCATGTGACGATCGGGCGAAACATAGGAGAGATCGACGCCCGCCACCGCCAGCATTTCGGCGACGGCAGCGCCGCTGATCAGCCCGGTCCCGTCATAGAACATGACATGCCCCGACGGGGTCTCGGGTTTTTCAAGCAGGGTCCAGCTCGACTCAGCGAGTTCCGCGCCCTCGATTTCACCTTCAAGCGAGTCAGGCAGACCACCCGTCGCGATGATCGCCACATCCGCATCCGTGGCCGCCAGAGCCGCCTCGTCGACAAAGGAATTGGTGCGGATGGCGACGCCGAGCTTCTCCAACTCGTTCAGCCGCCAGTCGACGATGCCGATCAGGTCCTTGCGCGCGGGCGCCTTTGCGGCGAGCAGAAGATGCCCGCCGGGCCGGGGCGCGGCCTCGTGGATCTCAACCTCATGGCCGCGTTCGGCGCAGATGCGGGCGGCCTCCAGCCCCGCCGGGCCGGCGCCGACGATCAGCACATTGCGCCTCGTCTCGGACTTTTCGATCCTGTGGGGCAGCACCGCCTCGCGTCCGATCGAGACATTGTGGATGCAACTCTGCATCCATGAACAATAGGTGGCGCCGACGCAGGGGCGGATGCGATCCTCCTCGCCACGCGCGATCTTGGCGGCGATATGCGGGTCGGCGATATGACCGCGGGTCATCGCGACCATCTGAAGAATATTCTCCCGCACCGCGTGGCGCGCCGTGGCGATGTCGTTGATCCGGCCGGCATGGAACACCGGCGACTCGAACGCCCCGTTCACCGCCGCGATATGCCGGAGAAAGGGCGAAAGCGGCACATGCATCGGCGGCATGTAATTGGCGAGCCCGATATCCGTGTCGATCCGACCATAGGTGAGGTTCAGATAATCGATCAGGCCCGAACGGTCATGCATCCGCGCCAGCTCCAGATATTCCTCGGCCGGGATCGCGCCGCCCGGACCTTCGCCGATCGCCATGCGTATGCCGACGACGAAACCGGGTCGGACGCGGCGGCGTATCTCCTCGAAAACCATGAAACCGAACCGCGCGCGGTTCTCCAGGCTGCCGCCGAACTCGTCGCTGCGCCGATTCATCGCCGGATCCCAGAACTCGCCGACCAGATGGCCGGGCACATGCACCTCGCAGCCATCCAGCCCTGCCTCCTGACAGCGGATGGCGGCGTCGCCGAAATCCTTCACGATCCGGTCAATATCATGGCGATCCATCTCCTTGGTGAAGCCGCGATGCGCCGGCTCCCGGTAGCGCGAGGGCGCGACCGTCGGCAGCCACTTGTCCGCGCGCCAGTGGCTGCGTCCGCCAAGATGGGTGAGCTGGCACATGATCGCGGCGCCATGCCGATGCACACGGTCGGCCATCTGTCGAAACCAGCCGATCGCCTCGTCGCCGCCCGCATAGAGCTGCTCGAACACCGACCCGGAATCGGGCGAGACGTTGGTCGAGCCGCCAAACATGGTCAGGCCTATCCCGCCCTTCGCCTTTTCTTCATGATAAAGCTGGTAGCGTTCCTGCGGCTGATAATCGACGCCAAACCCGATCGCGTGGCTGGTGCTCATGATCCGATTGCGAATGGTCAGCCCGCCAACTTTCAGCGGTTGAAGCAACGGATCACGGACCGTCTGGCTCTTCTTCATTCCTGCGCTCCGACAGAACGTTGGGCGACACCCTCGACCTTTGCGGCCAGTTGTCGACGGATTTGGAATTCTTGAACGATGAACCATGTCCCCGACAGCGCCTTTGTGGACGACGAACCTGCTGAATTTGGACATTGGCCGACTTCGCGCCATGGGACGGCCGGCGCGGGAAGACGGCGCGCACAGGGACGATCATGAAGATCACATGTTGGCTGACCAGAGGAAACGCCGACAGCCCCTGTCCAAAATGAGTATCATGATTATCCAAATCGCACCTCCCCCCTCGGTCAGGCATACGGGATGCTCGCGGATGATGTTTCGAAAAGCCCTACGCAAAAGACGAGACGAGTCCGGCTCGGCCGCAGCGCGCCAGGACCGAAGCTCGTAGGCTGTTTCCGAAACGCGACCGAAAACGAGACAGAGAGGGAGCGACGCATGACCAAATTCAGAACAATGGCCGATCAGACGGCGACCTTCGCGCCGCTCACCCGCCGCGCCTTCGGGGTTGGCGCACTCAGCGCGGGCGGCGTCTGGCTCGCCGGCGCGCAAAGCCCGGCCCTCGCGCAGGAGCAGCCGAAACGCGGCGGCGCGGTGCGCTTCGCCTACGCCCATGGCGACGTGACCGAGGCGCTGGACCCCGCCCTTTTCGATGACACGATCGAATATGTCCGCGGCCTCTGCATGTTCGCCTATCTCACCAGCCTGAACACCCGCGGCGAAGCCGTCGCCGAGGCCGCGGAATCCTGGGAGCCGAACGCGGATGCGACCGTCTGGACCTTCAGGATCCGGTCCGGGATCGTCTTCACCGACGGCTCACCGCTCACCGCCGAGGATGTGATCTTTTCGATCATGCGCCACAAGGATGAAAAGGTCTCGTCAACCGCCAAGGCGCTGGTCGAAAACCTGGTCTCGGCGAAGAAGATCTCCGACGATCAGGTCGCTTTCGAACTGGCCTCGGCCGATGTCGATTTCCCGATCACCGTCGGCCTGTATCAATTCGGGCTGCTGAAAGACGGAACGAACGACTTCAGCGACCCGTACAAGATCGTCGGCGCCGGCCCCTTCATCCTGAAAGAGTTCCAGCCCGGCATCCGTTCGGTTTACGAACGCAATCCCGACTACTGGAAGGAAGGGCGGCCTTACATAGACCAGTTGGAGACCTTCCCGATCCCGGATACGGCGGCGCGGGTGAATGCGCTGCTGGCGGGCGATGTCGATCTGATCAGCGACGTCCGTGGCAACGCCATCGACGAGGTGAAGAATTCGGCGACCGCATCCCTCTTCGTGACACCGGCGGCGCGCTATACCGCGCTTCAGTCAATCGCCACCATGGCGCCATCCGACAATGTCGAACTGAACTTCGCGCTTTCCTATCTTTTCGACCGGAAGCGCATATTGGACACGGTGATGCGCGGGAACGGGCAGATCGGGAACGATCATCCGATCGCGCCCAGCAGCCCCTACTACAACGCCGATCTGCCGCAACGTGAACTCGACCATGACAAGGCGAAATTCCATTTCGCGAAATCGGGCTTCGGCTCGACGCCGCTCGAGGTCTCAGCCAGCGTCGCCGCCGTCTTCAGCGTCGAGATGGGGCAAATCCTAGCGCGAGAAGCCTCCCGCATCGGGCTGAATGTGCGGATCCGCAATGAATCCTCGGATGGCTACTGGACTGTCGTTACCGGCAAAAAGCCCTATTCATTCAGCAACTTCAATCCGCGCCCGACCTACAATCAACTGCTCAATCTGGCCTGGCGCTCCGGCGCGGTCTGGAATTTCTCGCATTACGAGAACCCCCAACTCGACGAGTTGATCGACCTGACCCGCTCCACGCTCGATATCGGGCAGCGCACCGCGCATTATCATGACCTTCAGGAAATCATCTACAACTCGGGCGCGATCATGCTCCCGACCTTCTTCAACTATGTCGATGGCCACTCGAAGAAGCTCAAGGGGCTGGAGCCGATTCCGATCAACCCGCTTGGCGGTTCGAATTTCGCCGTGAATGTCTGGATCGACGACAACGCCTGAGAAGACACCTCCGGGCGATTGATGCGCATGAACCTCAGGCAGGAAAGCTGATGGCCAAATTTATCCTGCTGCGATCACTTTCGACCCTCGCGTTGATGTGGGTCGTCTCGGTCCTGATCTTTCTCGGGGCCGAAATCCTACCGGGCGATCCCGCCCAGATCGCTCTCGGCATGTTCGCGACGGAGGACAGCGTCGCCGCCCTGCGCGAGGAGATGGGCCTGAACCGACCGGCGATCGAACGATATTTCGACTGGCTCGGCGGAGCCGTGCAGGGTGATTTCGGCCGCTCTCTCGTCACGAAGATGGATGTGTCGGCCTTTCTGGGCGAGCGCGTGAGGAACACGACGATTCTCGCGGGGGTGACGACGCTGATCTCCGTGCCGCTCGCGATCACCATCGGACTGACCATGGCGATGTACGCGGGCAGCGCCTGGGACCGGGGCTTTTCGGTCATCGTCCTCGCCTTCTCCGCGACCCCGGAATTCCTGATAGGAACGCTCGCCGTCCTGTTCTTCGCGGTGCAACTCGGCTGGTTGCCGGCGGTCGCCTATCTTACGCCCGGCGCGAGTTTCGGGCGAACCGCCGGCGCCATGGCGATGCCCGTCCTGACGCTCACACTCGTCCTCGTCGCCCAGATGGCGCGGATGACCCGGGCGGTGATCGCCAACACGCTTGGCGAACCCTATGTCGAGATGGCGACGTTGAAGGGCGTTCCCTTCCGCCGCGTCGTCTGGCGACATGCGCTTGTCAACTCCATCGGGCCGATCGCCAATGTCGTCGCGCTCAATATCGCCTATCTGATCAGCGGCGTGATCGTGGTCGAAACGGTTTTCGCCTATCCGGGGCTTGCTCGATTCATGATCGACGCGGTCCATGCCCGCGACATGCCGCTGATCCAGGCCGGGGCGCTGATCTTCTGCGCAAGCTACGTCATCCTCGTGTTCATCGCCGACCTGATCGGCCGTCTGAGCGATCCGCGCGCGGCGCATCACAGGCCCGGAGACAATCTTTGACCGACATTCGGGATTCTTCGAGCGAGCGCCCCGCCCCTTCACATGGCGGACGCGGATCATTGAGCCTGACCTTCATCGGCAGCATCTTCATCCTGACCTTCTTCGCGGGTCTCGCGCTGCTTTCCTTTTTCTGGACGCCGCATGACCCGACCGAGTTCGTCACCGATCTCGCCTTCGCCCCTCCGGGCCCGGGGATCTGGCTCGGCTCGGACCAGCTCGGGCGCGATGTGCTTTCGCGGCTTATCGACTCGACCAGATTGACGCTCGGCATGGCGCTCACGGCCACGTTCCTCGCCCATCTGATCGGTGACGCGCTGGGCATCTTCGCCGCCGTCCGCGGCGGCGTGGTCGACGCAGTGCTGAGCCGCGCCGTGGACGTGGTTCTCGTCATACCGAAAATCATCATCGGGCTTGTCGTCGTCGCGGCGCTCGGACCGTCGATCCCGGTGGTGATCGGCCTCGCCGCCGTGGTTTACGGCGCCGGCGTCTATCGCTTCGCCCGCGCGCTCGGGCGCGACCTGGTGTCGATGGATTTCATCACCGTGGCGAAATCACGCGGCGAAGGTCACGGCTGGATCGTATTCGGTGTGATCCTGCCCCATGTGATCGGGCCGCTCGCCTCCGACTTCGCCCTGCGGATGAGTTTCGCAATCCTGTTCCTCAGCGCCATGGGGTATATCGGCCTCGGCGTGCAGCCGCCCGACGCCGACTGGGGCAAGATGGCCCATGAGGGGATGGAAGGGCTCTCCACCAACCCCTGGGCGGCCATCGCCCCCGCCCTCGCCATCGCGCTGGTGTCCATCGCGCTCAATCTGCTTGTCGATTCGGTTTCGGGCCGCAAGGAAGGAAGGGGCTGACATGATCGATGCGGTGCTGAGCGTGGAGCGGCTCTTTATCGAGGACGACGCCGGCGTCCCGATCCTCTCGGATATCTCGGTCGAGGTCGCCAGGGGCGAGGTGCTGGCGCTGATCGGGGCGTCGGGTTCAGGCAAGACGACGCTTGCGCTGACCGCGCTCGGCCATCTCCGGCCCGGTCTGCGCTGCGCCGGCGGGCGAGTGACGCTCGGCGAAACCGATATGCTTTCCGCGAGCGACGCGGAACTGCGTCGGCTCCGCGGCTCGATGGTCGCCTATGTCGCGCAGAGCGCCGCCGCGTCCTTCAATCCCCGCATCCGGCTGATGGATCAGGTGGTCGAATCGGCATGCCTGTATGGTCGACAGAACCGGCCCGAAGCCGAGGCGCAGGCTCGCGCCCGTTTCGATTTCCTGAGCCTTCCGGACCCGGAGCGGATCGGACGACGCTATCCTTGGCAGGTCTCGGGCGGCCAGCTTCAGCGCTTCATGCTCGCCATGGGTATGCAGGAGGAGCCCATGCTCCTGATTTGCGACGAGCCGACGAGCGCGCTGGATGTCACCACCCAGGTCGAGGTGATGCGCATCCTGAAAGAGGCGATCTCGGCCAACCGGACCGCCTCGCTCTTCGTCAGCCATGATCTGGCGGTGGTCGCGCAGATCGCTACCCGCATCGCGGTGATGCGCGACGGGCGCATCGTCGAATGCGGCCCAACCGACAGGATCATCTCCGATCCGCAAGAGGCGTACACGCAGGAGCTTCTGGC
>JBKECG010000429.1:0-6703 GCA_047974395.1 Pikeienuella sp.
CTCGCCCTCGGCGTCATCGGCCCTGCGATGCGGCGCGCGGGCCGCGACGACAGCATCGCCGGAGAACTCCAGGCCCGCGGGGAGGATCAGCGCCCGCGCCGCCACAGCCGGGGCGTGCGCGGGGCTCACGGGCGCGGGCGCGGGGGCGTCGATCCGGCGCTTGCGGACCATGACCCAGCGCGCCCAGTCGATCACCGTCTCGCCATGCTGGTTGCGCGCCGTGGAGCGCACCCAGACGACGCCGGAGCGCCCCTTGCAGATCCCCTTCAGCCCGACCACCCCGGCCGAGGCGGAGACCGTGTCGCCGGGCCGCACCGGGCGGTGAAAGCGGCATTCGGCGTAGCCGAGATTGGCGACCGCGTTCAGCGACACGTCCGGCACCGTCTTGCCGAAGGCGATATGGAAGCCGATCAGCTCCTCCACCGGCGCCGGCGAAAGCCCGGAGGCGGCGGCGAAGACATCCGAGGAGGAGAGCGCGAATCGGGTCGGGTAGAGCGCGCCGTAAAGCGCGCGGTCGCCCGAAGTCACCGTGCGCGGGGTCGCGTGCGCGATGACCTGCCCGATGCGGAAATCCTCGAAATAGTCGCCGCTGCTGGTCTTGCTCACCGGCCGCCCTCCTGATGTTGCGGCTGCGAACATACAGCGCCCGGCGCGCCGGGCAAGCGGCGGATCAGAGCGCGCCGAGCTTCATCTCCGGCGCATATTCGCCATCGACCTCCTTCACCACGGCCTGACCGCAGCGCATCGCGCCGCGCGCGGCGTCGAAGGCGTAGACCGGATCGCCATGCAGCGACCAGCCGGCGGCGAGCGCGGCGGTCACCTTGTGGCAGAAGGCGGAGCTGTCGTCCTCGGTGAGCAGGCGATAAGCGAGCATTGGCTACCCCGGTATCGGCCGGACGCCGAGCACCCAGCCGTGAATGAAGATGATGGCGGCGAAGACGGCGACCGCGCCGAGCCCGGCGCGAAGCTCCATCATCGCCCCCGCGGCTTTCGGCGCCGTCCAGGCGCCGTCGCGCCGGTTGATCGCGATCATCTCCGCCAGCGACCAGACCCCCATGCCGCCAAAGAGCAGCGCCGAAGCCAGATCGCCATTGACCAGAAGATGCGCGCCCGACCAGACCAGCGCCCCGGCCAGCATCGGATGGCGGAGCCTGGCCCCCAGCCATGTCCGGCGCATGCCGCCGACGGCGAAAAGATAGACCGAGATCAGCATCAGCAGGTTGTTGGCGTGCATCGCCCAGGCCGGCGGGTCGAAGACCATCACCCAGTCGGCGGCGCGATAGCCGAAGATCATCATCGCCAGCGCGACCAGAAGCGCCAGCGAATAGAGCCCGCGATAGGGCTGCGCGCCCAGCCGGCCCACCAGCGCCGATTTCACCCCCGGCGCCAGCGCGGGCAGAAGGTGGACGGCGGACCAGAGCAGGACCCCGGCGAAGAGCGTCAGCATGGCGGTCTCTCCCGATAGCTTGCTGAAGCCTAGATGCGCTCAGCCGGGATCGGCTTCAAGCCTGGCGATGGCTTCGGCCTCCGCCAGCAGGCGCTTCGCCGTCTCGACATGGAGATTCTCGACGATGCGGCCGTTGACCACGGCGACGCCGCCGCCTTTCGCCACCGTCTCCTCAAAGGCGGCGAGCTGGGCGCGGGCCTCCTCCAGCGCGGCTTCGGAGGGGCCGAAGACCTCGTTCGCGACGGCGAGCTGGTCGGGATGGATCAGCGTCTTGCCGTCGAAACCCATGGCGCGGCCGGCCTCGCATTCGGCGCGCAGCAGGTCCTGATCGCGAAAGGCGTTGCAGACCCCGTCGATCGCGGCCAGCCCCTCGGCCCGCGCCGCCAGCAGGGCGAGGCCGAGCGCGGCGGCGACCGGGGCGCGGCCGGGGACATGCTCGGCCCGCAACTCCTTCACCAGATCATTGGTGCCCATGACGAAAGCCGCCAGCGCCGGATGCGCGGCGGCGATGGCGGCGGCGTTCAGAACCCCGCGCGGGGTTTCGATCATCGCCCAGATCGCGGCCCCGCCGCCCGCGGCCCCGATCTTTTCGGCGGCTTCGCGAATCATCTCCGGGCTTTCGACCTTCGGGATCAGGATCGCGTCCGGCTTCGCCGCGGCGGCGGCCCCGATATCGGCCTCGGCCCATTCGGTGTCCAGCCCGTTGACGCGGATGATCAGCTCCCGCCCGCCATAGCCGCCGGCCTTCACCGCCCCGGCCACCAGATCGCGGGCCGCGCCCTTCTCCTCGGGCGTCACCGCGTCTTCGAGATCGAGAATCAGCGCGTCGGCGGAAAGGGTGCGCGCCTTCTCCAGCGCGCGGGCGCGGCTGCCCGGCATGTAGAGGACGGAGCGGCGGGGGCGGGCGCTGGCGGGCATGGTCTCTCTCCGGAAGCTGGACGGCGTCGCAGGCGGGATTACGTGGAATTCGGCGCGCAGGCAATTCAGGGCATGCCGGCGAGCCCGTCCCAGATCAGTTTCGCGCCGGTCAGGCCCAGCAGGATGGCGACGGCGCGGAAATAAAGCGTCTCCGGTACGCGCTTGTGCGCCCAGATCCCGATCAGCACGCCGACGATCGCCGCCGGGGCCAGCATCAGCGATATCGAGAGCGAGGAAAGATCAAGCACGCCGAGCGCGGCGTAGGGGCCGATCTTCATCAGGTTGATCGCCCAGAAGATCAGCACGGTGGAGGCCTGATAGACGGTCTTCTCCAGCCGCTCGGCCAGAAGATAGATGGTGACCGGCGGCCCGCCGGCATGGCTGATGGTGGAGGTGAACCCCGCCACCGCGCCCCAGAACGCGGCGCGCGGCGCGCGCGGGCCGGCGGCGTCGGGCGTCCAGCCGAATTTCCGCGTCAGCTGAAAGATCAGGAACAGGATCGCGATCACCCCGAGCCCGAGCCGCAGCAGGCTGGCCGAGACCGCGCCGAAGGCCAGCATGCCGAGCCCGATTCCGGCCGCCGCCGCGATCAGCGTCGGCCAGACCGCAGCCCATGACCATTTGCGCCAGTAGGAATACATGCCGACCTGGTCTATCATGATCAGGATCGGCAGCATGATCGCCGCGGCTGCGGCCGGCGGCGCGGTGAGCGCGAGAAGCGGCGTGGCGACGAAGCCGAGCCCGCCCCCGAACCCGCCCTTGGAGATCCCGGAAATCAGCACCGCGGCCACCGCCACGGTGAGGAATGAGAGGTCAGCCTCGGGCATCCGCGACCCTTCGCACTTGCGACCCCAGCGGGCAAGGGGTATCCAGCCTCGCGACCTGCAACGAGCCATTAGAGAGGCGCAATTCCATGTCACGACCCAAAATCGCGTTGATCGGCGCCGGCCAGATCGGCGGCACGCTCGCCCACCTCGCCGGGCTGAAGGAGTTGGGGGACATCGTCCTCTTCGACATCGCCGAGGGCACGCCGCAGGGCAAGGCGCTCGACATCGCCGAGTCGAGCCCGGTCGACGGTTTCGACGCCGCCATCTCCGGCGCGAATGATTACGCCGCGCTGGCCGGCGCCGATGTCTGCATCGTCACCGCCGGCGTGCCGCGCAAGCCGGGCATGAGCCGTGACGACCTCCTCGGCATCAACCTGAAGGTGATGAAGGCGGTCGGCGAGGGCATCGCCGAACACGCCCCGAACGCCTTCGTGATCTGCATCACCAACCCGCTCGATGCGATGGTCTGGGCGTTGCGCGAGTTTTCCGGCCTGCCGCATAACAAGGTCTGCGGCATGGCGGGCGTGCTCGATTCCGCCCGGTTCCGCTATTTCCTCGCCGAGGAGTTCGGCGTCTCCGTGCGCGACGTGAACGCCTTCGTGCTCGGCGGCCATGGCGACACGATGGTGCCGCTGGCGCGCTATTCCACCGTCGGCGGCATTCCGCTCCCGGATCTGGTGAAGATGGGCTGGGTCACGCAGGACAAGCTCGACGCCATCATCCAACGCACCCGCGACGGCGGGGCGGAGATCGTCGGCCTGCTGAAGACCGGCTCCGCCTTCTACGCGCCGGCGGCCTCCGCGATCGAGATGGCCGAGGCCTATCTGAAGGACCAGAAGCGGGTCCTGCCCTGCGCCGCCCATGTCGACGGCGCCTATGGGCTGGAGGGCTTCTATGTCGGCGTGCCGACCGTGATCGGCGCCGGCGGCGTCGAGAAGGTGATCGAGATCGCGCTGAACAAGGACGAGCAGGCGATGTTCGACAATTCCGTGAACGCGGTGAAGGGCCTCGTCGCCGCCTGCAAGGAGATCGACGGCGCGCTCGCCTGAGCGCGATCCGGCGGATTGCAACGGGGCGGTCGCAAAGCGGCCGCCCTTTTTTTGTTCCCGAAATGTGGATGAGCGGGATTTTAAGGTAATTTTCTGTCTGACCACCTGCCCGAATGGGTAGTTAGCGTTTTCTCACGACCATTCCCGTTGCAGAATCCGGCCGCGACGACTATTCCGGTCTTGCGCTGGTTGCGCTCCGCGCGCGCCCCGGAATGAAACTGGCCCTGCGGGGTCGATGATCTGGCGACGGACATTTTCCCATGAACATCCATGAATATCAGGCCAAGCAGCTTCTGAAGTCATATGGCGCGCCGGTTTCCGACGGCCGCGCCGTGACCCGCGCCGAGGAGGCGAAGACCGCCGCCGGCGAACTCGACGGCCCGATCTGGGTGGTGAAGGCGCAGATCCACGCCGGCGGCCGCGGCAAGGGCAAGTTCAAGGAAGCCTCCGCCGGCGAGGGCGGCGGCGTGCGTCTGGCGAAATCGGTGGAGCAGGCGGCCGACGAGGCCGAAAAGATGCTCGGCCGCACGCTGGTCACCCACCAGACCGGCCCGGCCGGCAAGGAGGTGAACCGCGTCTATATCGAGGACGGCTCCGATATCGAGCGCGAGCTTTACCTCGCCCTGCTGGTGGACCGCGAGACCTCCCGCGTCTCCTTCATCTGTTCGACCGAAGGCGGCATGGATATCGAGAAGGTCGCCGAGGAGACCCCGGACCGGATCCTGACCTTCTCGGTCGATCCGGCCTCCGGCATCCAGCCCTTCCACGGGCGGCGCGTCGCCTTCGCGCTCGGGCTCGAAGGCAAGGCGGTGAAGCAATGCGTTAAGCTGATCGGCCAGCTCTATCAGCTCTTCATCGACAAGGACTGCTCGCTCCTTGAGATCAACCCGCTGATCGTGAACAAGGCCGGCGACGTGCATTGTCTCGACGCGAAGATGAACTTCGATTCCAACGCGCTCTACCGGCGGCCGGAGATCATGGCGCTGCGCGATGAATCGGAGGAGGATTCGAAGGAGCTTCAGGCCTCCAAGTTCGACCTGAACTATATCGCCCTCGACGGCGAGATCGGCTGCATGGTCAACGGCGCCGGGCTGGCCATGGCGACGATGGACATCATCAAGCTCTACGGCTCGGAGCCGGCCAATTTCCTCGATGTCGGCGGCGGCGCGACCAAGGAGAAGGTGACCGAGGCTTTCAAGATCATCACCTCCGACCCCAATGTGAAGGGCATTCTGGTGAATATCTTCGGCGGCATCATGCGCTGCGACGTGATCGCCGAAGGCGTGGTCGCCGCGGTGAAGGAAGTCGGGCTGAAGGTGCCGCTGGTCGTCCGGCTCGAAGGCACCAATGTCGAACTGGGCAAGGAGATCATCGCCAATTCCGGCTTGAATGTCGTCTCCGGCGACGATCTCGCCGATGCGGCCGAGAAGATCGTGAAGGCGGTCAGGGGCTGAGGGGCGGCGGACCGGATCCCGTCCTGCGGATGAGGAGGTTCTGATGTTCGGAAAGATCGTGAGAAATGCGGTTCCGGCCGTCGTTCTGGCTGCGGCTGTCGCCGTTCCGGCCGGGGCGGATGAGGCGCGGCTGGCGCAGGGTCTCGATCAGGCCTGTCTCGCGCTCGCGGGCGATCCGCTGCATGCGCCGGCGCGGATGTCGGAGAGCTTCTACTGGACCTTCCGGCAGGCGCCGTCGCTTCTGGATTTCCGGATGATCCGCGACGACACGCAGATCTTCCTCTCCATCACCGACGCGGGGGCGCGTTGCGTCGTCACCGATCTTCGCGCGCCGCCGACCGCGGCGCTGATCGAAACCGTCCTCGAACGCCGGTTCCCCGGCGCATGGGCGGCGAATGGCGGGGCCTGGTCGGTGAGCGGTGAGACGCCGCTGGCCGTCAGGCTGACTGAAACCGAGAGCGGCGCGGGCGTCGCCGTCGAAACCGGGTCTTGAAGGACTGAACATGGCCGTACTCGTCGACAAGAACACCAGGGTGATCTGCCAGGGCCTGACCGGCTCGCAGGGCACGTTCCATTCCGAACAGGCGATCGCCTATGGCACGCAGATGGTCGGCGGCGTCACGCCGGGCAAGGGCGGCTCGACCCATATCGGCCTGCCGGTCTTCGACACCGTCGCCGACGCGCGCGCGGCGACCGAGGCGAACGCCAGCGCGATCTATGTGCCGCCGCCCTTCGCCGCCGACGCGATCCTGGAGGCGATCGACGCCGAGATGGAGCTGATCGTCTGCATCACCGAGGGCATTCCGGTGCTCGACATGATGAAGGTGAAGCGGGCGCTGGAAGGGTCGAAATCCATCCTGATCGGCCCGAACTGCCCGGGCGTCATCACCCCTGACGCCTGCAAGATCGGCATCATGCCCGGCCATATCCACCGGCGTGGCCGGGTCGGCATCGTGTCGCGCTCCGGCACGCTCACCTCTGAGGCCGGCGGCCCGACCTCCGCGGCGG
>JBKECG010000451.1:0-1781 GCA_047974395.1 Pikeienuella sp.
GCAGGCCCTTCTCCGCCGCGCTGGCCGCAAGCGCGGTCTTCCCCGAAACCCTGTCCGCCTTCGCCGAGATCGGCGAGGAGACCGGCGCGCTCGCCGATCTGATGGCCGGCGCCGCCCGCCATTTCGGCGAGGAGGCCGAGGCCCGCGCCCGTCGCCTCTCCGCCGTCGCGGCCCCGACGGCGACCGCGATCCTCGGCCTGTTGATCGGCGTCGGCGCTTATCTGATGATGACTGCCGTACTCGACGTCTATGACGCCGCCCTCTGAAGGAGCGACCGGATGAAGCTTCGCCCCCGCCCCGCCCGGAAGCCGCGCCCCCGCGGCGCGGAAGGCGGCTATTCGCTGATGGAGATCCTGATCGGCCTCGCCATCATCGCGCTTCTGATCGGTGTCGCCGGGCCGCGCGTCTTCGCGATCTTCGACCGGGGCAAGCAGAAAGTGGCCGAGATCCAGATCGGCCAGCTTCGGCAGGGGCTGGATCTGTTCCGCATCGACATGCGCCGCTATCCGACCGGGGAGGAAGGGCTGGCCGCGCTGCTCCAGCGTCCGGCCTCGGGGGCGGAACTGTGGTCCGGCCCCTATCTCGACAAGGCCTCGGGGCTGATCGACCCATGGGACAATCCCTATCGCTATGAACGCGCCGAGGGCGCCTATCGGCTGATGAGCCTTGGCGCCGACGGCGCCCCGGGGGGCGATGGCGAGAACGCCGATATCGAGGCGGAATGAAGCCGAGGCCGGCGCGGCGCTGCTTGAGGCGGCGCTGGCGCTCGGCCTTCTGGCGCTGATCGCCGCCGCGGGGCTTTCCGCCTTTGGCCGCGCCGCCGCGGTGAGCGCGGCGGCGGAGGCGAAGCTGACCGCGCTGGCCGCCGCCGAGAATGCGATCGAGCGGGCCTCCGCTCCCGATTTCCTCGCCCGCGCGCTCAGGGAGGGCGGCGCGGTGTTGGAGGGCGAAGGCTGGCGCGTCGAGGCCGCGCCTTACGCCGACGCGCTGGCCGCGGAGGCGGGGGAAAGCCCGCTCGCGCTGATCCGCATCGCCGCCGAGGCCGGCCCCGGAGACAACCCGCGCCTTGTGGCGCTGGAGACCCTGCGGAGCCTGCCGCGATGAGCGGGTCCGAGCGCGGCGCCTCGCTGCTGGAGGCGATGATCGCCGTCGCCCTCGCCGCGATGATCGCCGCCGCCGCCGCCGGAATCATCCGCTTCGGCCTGACCGTGGTGGAGCGGGCCGAGGCCGCTTCGGCGCGGGGCGCGGCGGCGCTGGCGCTGCGAAGGGGGCTTGCGGACATGCTGACGCGGATCGACCGCGCCGCGCCCGGCGCCCCGGCTTTCACGGGCGATCCCGGCGCCATGACGTGGCGCGGCCCGGCGCCCGGCCCCGATGGCGGCTGGCGGGGCGGCGTCTGGCGGATCGAAAGCGCGGGGCTGGCGCTCTCGGAATGCAAGGCGTTCGACGGCCCCTGCGCCGTCGCCGCTCCGCGGGCGGAGGGGGTGGCGCGTTTCGATTACGCCGGGTCGGATGGCGAATGGCGCGGCGATTGGCCCTTGGGCGACGCGCCGGAGCTGATCCGCATCCGCCTGGGCGAGGCGGAGATCCTCATCGCGCCGCGCACAAGGGGGGGCTCGCAATGAAGGGCGAACGCGGCGCGGCCTTCCTGATCGCGCTTGGCGCGCTGGCGCGGGTCGCCGCGCTGGCCGCCGCCGCGCTTTCGCTCGGCTCCGGGCCGGCGACGCGCGCGGCGGCTGCGGTGGAGCAGGCCCGCGCCATGCGCGCGGCCGAGGCGGCGG
>JBKECG010000002.1:0-2052 GCA_047974395.1 Pikeienuella sp.
TTGGGCCGCCCGATCATCGCGTGCGAGTCTGTCGCCGGCCTTATTCGGCGGCGGCGCCCTTCGGCTTGGGCGCGCGGTAGTTGGTCTTCTCGACGATACGCGCCGATTTCCCGCGCCGCTCGCGCAGATAGTAGAGCTTCGCGCGGCGCACCTTGCCGCGGCGGACCACGGTGATCTCGGCGATGGAGGGCGAGTGCAGCGGGAAAACGCGCTCCACGCCCTCGCCGAAGCTGATCTTGCGCACGGTGAAGGAGGCGCCGAGCGTGTCGCCGCCCTTGCGGCCGATGCAGACGCCTTCGTAATTCTGGACGCGCGAGCGCGTGCCTTCCGTCACCCTCACGCCGACGCGCACGGTGTCGCCGGGGGTGAAATCGGGGATGTCCTTGCCGAGTTCGGCGATATGCTCGGCTTCGAGCTGCTGCAAAAGGTTCATCGTCTCAGTCCTTTTCGGGCCCGCCTTGTCCGGCGGTGGTTTGCGCGTCCGAGAGCTCTTCGCCTTCCACCGGGTCCGCGGCTCCGGCTTTCGCCAGATGCGCCCGCCAGAGATCGGGACGTCGTTCCTTCGTCAGTCTCTCGCTCATCGCGGCGCGCCATTCGGCGATCCGGGCGTGATGGCCGGAGAGGAGGATCTCCGGTATCTCGCGGCCTTCCCAGAGCGGGGGCTTCGTGTATTGCGGCGCCTCCAGAAGGCCGCCCGCGAAACTCTCCTCGACCACGCTTTCAGCATTGCCAAGGACGCGGGGTATAAGCCGAACCGTCGCGTCGATCAACGCCATTGCGGCGATTTCGCCGCCGGTCATGACGAAATCGCCAAGGCTGACCTCTTCGACGCCCCGCGCGTCCAGCGCGCGCTGGTCCACCCCTTCGAACCGGCCGCAAAGGAGCGTGATCCCCTCAAGGGATGCGAATCGTCGGGCCATCGCCTGATCGAAGGGCGCGCCGCGGGGCGAAAGATAGACCAGCGGCCAGCGGGCGCGGTCCTTCGGCGCGCCGCGCATCGCCTCGTCCATCGCCGCGGCGGCGATATCGGCGCGGATCACCATGCCCGGCCCGCCGCCCGCCGGGGCGCCGTCCACGGTGCGGTGCCGATCGGTGGCGAAGCGGCGGATGTCGATCGGGGAGAGATTCCAGAGCCCCTTTTTCAGCGCCTGCCCGAGGAGGGAGCCGCCGAGCGGGCCGGGGAACATCTCCGGGAACAGGGTCAGCACCCGCGCGGTCCAGGCGCCGCTGATCTCTTCTTCCTCGATCAGCGCGCGAGGCTGGACGGAGGGGCGGGGGGCGATGCGGCCATGGGAGCGGGAAGGGGCGCTCACGGCTTTTCTTCCGTCTCGGCCACGTCTTCGGGCAGGTCGATCACCACCCGGCGCGCCGAAAGATCCACCGTCGGCACGGCGGCGCGGGTGAAGGGAACCAGCAGCGGCGCGGCGCCGGGGCGCGTGATCTCCAGAAAATCGCCGCCGCCGAAATCCTCCACCGCATGCACCTGGCCGAGCGCCGCCCCGCCGACATCGACGGCGTCGAGCCCGATGAGATCGGCGTGATAGAATTCATCATCGGGCAGGGTCGGCATCCGCTCGCGCGGCGCATAGAGCCGCAGCCCCTTCAGCGCCTCCGCCTGTTCGCGGGTGGAGACCCCGCCCAGCCGCGCCGCCAGCCCGCCGGAGACCGGCTTGACGATGCGGATGGAAAAGCTCCGCGCGCCGCTCTCATCCGTGAGCGGCGCGTAGCGGGCGATATCGGCCGGCTCGGCGCAAAAGGACTTCACCCGCGCCTCGCCCCGCACGCCATAGGCGCCGGCGACGGCGCCGACGCAGATCAGATCGTTGTTTTCGGGCCCGGACATGGCTCACCTCACCTCGACGGAGAGCCGGTCCGCGCGCCGCTCCCAGCCCGCGCGCTCCAGCTCGGGATCGACATGGTCCTCCTCGGGCCAGCCGATGCAGAGATAGGCGACGAAGCTCCAGCCCTCCGGCGCCCTGAGATCCCGCGCCAGCCGCGCGGGATCGAGAATCGAGACCCAGCCGAGGCCCAGCCCGGCGGCGCGGGCGGCGA